>JAFTFE010000090.1 GCA_017449765.1 Lachnospiraceae bacterium
GAGATGACGGGGTTTTTGTAATACCTTTAGCATGTTTGAAAAATTAGTGTATTTTCTTGGAGATAAAAATGTATGATGCAATAATAATCGGCTGTGGTGCTGCCGGTATGATGTCCGGCATAACACTTGCCGAAAGAGGTAAAAAGGTAATTATATTAGAGAAGAATGAGAAGCCCGGCAAGAAGCTTTTTATCACGGGCAAGGGCAGATGTAATCTGACGAATAACTGTGAGAAGGATGAGCTTTTCAAGAATGTTGTGTCTAATTCTAAGTTTATGTACAGTGCCTTTAATAGCTTTGATTCTAAGGACACTATAGATTTCTTTGAAAACAATCTTGGGCTTAAAACTAAGACCGAACGTGGCAACAGAGCTTTTCCTGTGTCGGATCATTCCTCGGATGTAATAAGTGCGTTGTATAACAGATTGAAGAAGCTTGATGTAGAGATTTTATTTAATTCCTGTGTTACAAAAATTAATTATAAAATATATGAAGAAGAAAATAATGATATAAATGAAGAAGGCGAAAATTATAAATATAATTTAAGTGATGAAGCATTAGGAAAAAATATCAATTATAAGAAAGATAAAACTGATAAGAATAAGACGGAAAAGTATGTAACAGGTGTAGAGTATACAGACGAAAACGGCAAAAAAGAACTTCTTAATTCCTATACAGTGATAGTGGCTACAGGAGGTATTTCATATCCGCGCACCGGTTCAACCGGAGACGGCTTAAGATGGGCTAAAGAACTTGATTTGAAAGTAACTGAACCTGTTCCTGCTTTAGTTCCCCTTGTTGTGAAGGAAGAGGATATCTGCAGAGAGTTAATGGGGCTTTCACTTAAGAACGTAAAGGTTACATTTACAGCATTAAAAAACGGTAAAAGAAAGGAAATATATTCGGATTTCGGTGAGATGCTTTTTACGCATTTTGGCGTAAGCGGACCTATTATTCTTAGTGCCTCATCTTATCTTGCAAAATATTATGATAAGGAGCCGGAATTAAATATTGATTTAAAGCCGGCTTTAAGCAGGGAACAGCTTGATGCAAGACTTCTTAGGGATTTTGAGGAGAATAATAACAAACAGTTTCAAAATGCGCTTGATAAGCTTTTGCCTAAAAGCCTGATACCTGTTATAATCAGACTTACGGAGATTGATGAGCACAAGAAGGTTAATTCCGTAAGCAAGGCAGAGAGGTTAAGACTGCTTGATATTTTGAAAGATTTTAAGCTTACAATCACAGGCTCAAGGGGCTTTGATGAAGCAATCATCACTCAGGGCGGAGTAAGTGTAAAAGAGATAAATCCCTCTACTATGGAATGTAAGAAAGTAAAGGGATTAAAATTCATAGGTGAGGTGCTCGATGTGGACGCTCTGACCGGCGGGTTTAATCTGCAGATAGCATGGAGCACGGCAAGGATGGCGGCGGAAACATTTGACTGATATGCAGAGCATTTATTAAAAATTAAAATAAAGGGAGAATAAAAACAATGAATATTGCAATTGACGGACCTGCCGGAGCAGGAAAAAGCACTATAGCTAAGCTTGTCGCAGATAAGAAGGGATTTATATATGTTGATACGGGAGCGATGTATCGTTCTATAGCCTTATATATAATAGAAAAAAATATTAATTCTGATGATGAGGTTGATATAAAAAATGCCTGTGATAATATAGATATAAAGATTAAGCATGAGGACGGCGTACAGCATATTTATCTTAACGATAGGGATGTCTCTACAGATATAAGGAAAGAAGAAGTCGGCAATATGGCTTCTAAGGCTGCCACAAAAAAGGTTGTAAGGGATAAGCTGCTTAATCTGCAAAGGGATATCGCTGCTTCAAATGATGTTATTATGGACGGAAGGGATATAGGTACATTCGTGCTTCCGGATGCTGAGCTTAAGATATATCTTACGGCTTCTGTTATGACAAGGGCCCAAAGAAGATATGACCAGCTTGCAGAAAAGGGGGAGAGTCCCGATATGGATAAAATCGCAGAGGATATTGAAAAGAGAGATTATCAGGATATGCACAGGGATATAGCCCCGCTTAAACAGGCTGATGATGCTGTATTACTTGATACTTCAGATATGACTATTGAAGAGGTTATAAGTAAAATATCCGATTTGATTGATAATGTTAAATAATCAGGGTGATAAAAGTAGAATATGAGAGAAGTAATTGTAGCAAAATCTGCCGGTTTTTGCTTTGGTGTAAAACGTGCGGTTGATACTGTATATGAACAAGTAAATAATAATGACAGCATAACCAAGGTATATACATTTGGGCCAATAATTCACAATGAAGAGGTAGTGGATGATTTAAAATCAAAAGGCGTAGGAATTGTAAATGATGAAAATGAGTTGGAACTTCTAAAAAATAATAAAAAAGAAGGGTTCAATTACAAAATCATAATTCGCTCACATGGAGTAGGAAGAAATGTATATGAAAAGATAAAATCTTATGGTTTTGAGCTTATTGATGCGACCTGTCCGTTTGTAAAAAAAATTCATAATATCGTCGATGAAGAAAGCAAAAACGGTAAAACCATTATAATAACAGGAGATGAAAATCATCCTGAAGTTCAGGGAATTATCGGTTGGTGTAATAATGTTCCGATTATAGTGGATAGTATTACAAAAGCAGAAAAATATGCCGATAAAACAGACAGCGACATTGTTTTGGTATCTCAAACGACATTTAATAACATAAAATTTAAAGAATTAGTTGAATTTTATGAAAAAAAATATTATAATATTTGTGTTTATAATACCATCTGTAATGCTACAGAGTTAAGACAGACGGAAACCGACAAATTGGCATCCGAAGTTGATACTATGATTGTAATAGGTGGTAAGCATAGCTCAAATACACAGAAGCTGTATGAGATAAGCAAAAAACAATGCAAGAATACTTACTATATTCAGACACTCGTTGACTTGGATTTAACTGTTATTGAATCCGCTAAGAGGGTAGGTATTACGGCTGGGGCATCTACCCCAAATAATATTATTAAGGAGGTTCATGACAGTATGTCAGAATTAAGTTTTGAGGAATTATTAAAGCAATCAGAGGAAAATGAGAACAAAATCAGGACAGGTAGTGTCGTTGAGGGTAAAGTTATTGGGGTTAAACCTGATGAGATTATAGTGGATATTCAGTATAAGTCTGATGGTATTATTACAAGAAATGAGTATTCAAATACTCCTAATCTTGATTTGACTACAGTTGTAAATGTAGGAGATCCTATTACTGCAAAGGTAATTAAGACAAATGACGGTGAGGGACAGGTATTACTTTCATACAAGAGAGTAGCTGCTGAGAAGTCCTATGAAAAGCTTGAGGAAGCATATAATAACGAAGAAGTTATTAAGGCTAAGGTTACTCAGGTATTAGAGGGTGGATTAAGTGTTACTGTTGATGAATGTAAGGTGTTTATTCCTGCAAGCCTCGTATCAGATACATATGAGAAAAACCTCGACAAATTCTTAGATCAGGAAATTGAATTCGTATTAACTGAGTTTAATCCTAAGAAGAGAAGAGTTATAGGTAACAGAAAGAAGTTAATAATTGCCAATAAAGAAGCTGCTGCTAAGAAGCTCTTTGATTCAATAAATGTAGGTGATGTAGTTGAAGGAACTGTTAAGAATGTTACTTCTTTCGGTGCATTTGTTGATTTGGGAGGCGCAGACGGACTTCTTCATATATCGGAGATGTCATGGGGCAGAATTGACGATCCAAAGAGCGTTGTTAAGGTTGGAGAAAAGGTTAAGACCTTTATCAAGGAGATAAACGGAGACAAGATTGCACTTAGTCTTAAGTTTGATGATACAAATCCTTGGCTTAATGCTGCTGAGAAGTATGCTATAGGAACTGTAGTAACAGGCAAGATAGCAAGAATGACGGCGTTTGGTGCATTTGTTGAATTAGAGCCGGGTGTTGATGCATTACTTCATGTTTCTCAGATTTCAAACGAACATGTTGAAAAACCTGAAGATGTATTCAAGATTGGTCAGGAGGTTACAGCTAAGGTTGTTGACTTCAAAGAGTCTGACAAAAAGATTAGTCTTAGTATTAAGGTTTTAAATATTGAAACTGAAGAAAATTCTGCTGAGGTTTCTGAGGCGGAAGCAGTTGAGGAAGTTGAAGAGACGGCTCCTGTAGAGGAAGTTGTTGAGACAGCTTCGGCTGAAGAGACTGCTGAAGTTGAGAATAATGAGACTGATGAGGAGTAATAGCGATGGCATACGATTATCCTGAATTCAAAAAAGATGTTTATAAGCTGACAGATATTAACCTTGATTTATACAAGGAACGTCAGATGAAAAGAAGAATTGAAGCATTAATTGACAGAGAGGGATACAAAGGTTTTGAAGATTTCTTCGCTGCCATGAAACGTGATACTGAACTTAAGAATACATTTGTTACATATTTAACTATAAATGTATCTCAGTTTTACAGAAATCCTACTCAGTGGGAGATATTTGAGAAGGATATAATTCCTTATATTACCAAGAAGCATGGTAAGGATATCACGGTATGGAGCGCTGCATGCTCCACAGGAGATGAGCCTTATACCATAGCTATGATACTTTCCAAGCATCTTCCTTTCAACAGTATCCGTGTTATTGCAACGGATATTGATGAAGAGGTTATGAAGTTTGCAAAAGAAGGAGTATATTCCAAGAAGAGCGTTTCGGATTTACCTAAGGAATTCCTTGATAAACATTTTACCAAGCTTGACGATAGAACATTTAAGATTAATGAAGAGCTTAAGAAATGTATCCATTTTAAGAAGCATAATCTTCTGAAGGATGAGTATCCGAAGAATGTGGATATAATCGTATGCAGAAATGTTGTTATATATTTTACTGATGAAGCAAAAGATGATGTATACAGGAAGTTCCATGATTCGCTTAAGGATGAGGGTATCCTGTTTATCGGAAGTACAGAGCAGATAATCAAGCCAAAAGAACTCGGATTTGAGGCAGTTAAGACATTTTTCTATAAAAAAATATAACTTAGGCTTGATTTATTAAAAAAAATATGCTATATTGGTGTGGTTGTGAAAATCGGATGGTCCTCTGTGCAATGTGTGCATAAGAACGTCTAAATAAATCAGGAGGTCACACAAAATGAATGCTAATGAAATTATTAAGAGCATCGAGGATGCACAGATTAGGGAAGTAACCGATTTTAATGTTGGTGATACTATCAAGGTATATGCTAAGATTAAAGAGGGAAACAGAGAGAGAGTTCAGGCTTTCGAAGGAACTGTTCTTAAGAGACAGGGCGGAAGCAGCAGAGAAACATTTACAGTCAGAAAGAATTCTAACGGTGTAGGTGTTGAGAAGACATGGCCGCTTCATTCTCCGACTATTGAGAAAATCGAAGTTATCAGAAGAGGTAAGGTCAGAAGAGCTAAGCTTAATTACTTACGTGACAGAGTTGGTAAGAAAGCAAAGGTTAAAGAGCTTGTAAAATAATTTTTAATCAATAGATGACTGGAGCTAAAACTCCAGTCATTTTTTCAATAGGTGGCTATTATGAAAGAAAACGTAATCAGAAGATTTTCAAAAGCTGTCTTTGGCTGGTTTGTTGTTATATTAGTTGCTGTGATAGCAGGCTATGCTTTTGTGACATTTTTTTTCCAGACAGTTAATATCGTAGGTCCGTCTATGAGTCCTACACTTAAGGATGGACAGGTAGTAGTAGTAAATAAAATAAAATACAAAATCAAAGATATAGAAAGATACGACATTGTTGTATATAAAAAGGTAGAATCCGATTCATATTATGATGTCAAAAGAGTTGTGGCTCTTCCGGGAGAAACAGTTAAAATAGAGAATGGTAAAGTATATATCAATGGTATAATCTTAAGTGATTGTCCGATTGAGTCAAGTATAATGAATGCCGGTATTGCTGCAAATGATATAAAATTAGGCGATAATGAGTATTTTCTGCTTGGAGATAATGTAAATAACAGTGAAGATTCAAGGTATAATAACATAGGAATTATTTCTAAGACAGAGATTACCGGTAAGGTAACGAGCATTATAAGACCAAAAGAAGAAAAGGGTAAGGTAAAATGACAATACAATGGTATCCCGGTCATATGACTAAGGCGAAACGTATGATGCAGGAAAATATTAAGTTGATTGATATTGTGATTGAGTTGCTTGATGCGAGAACTCCCTTAAGCAGCAAAAATCCTGATATAGATGAACTGGCTAAGAATAAGTACAGACTAATTCTACTTAATAAATCAGATATTGCTGATCCTGAGAGAACTTCCGCATGGGAAAAGTTCTTCAAAGATAAAGGTTTTTTTGTGGTATGTCTTGATTCGAGAAAAAATTCGGGTATGAAGGTTATAACGGATACCGTGAAGGAAGCGTGTAAGGAGAAGCTTGAGCGAGACAGAAAACGCGGAATAATTGGGAGACCAATCAGAGCTATGGTGGTGGGAATACCTAATGTCGGCAAGTCAACGTTTATTAATTCTTATGCAAAAAAGGCTGTAGCTAAAGTTGGAAATAAACCCGGAGTTACTAAGGGAAAGCAATGGATAAGAATTGATAAGAATATTGAACTTTTAGACACACCGGGTATACTTTGGCCGAAGATTGATGATGAAAAAACAGGGGATAATTTAGCGTTTATAGGCTCAATAAATGACGATATACTTAATAAGAGCGAGCTTGCGATAAAATTTATTGAGTTTTTAAAAAATAATTATTGTAATAACCTTGTTGAAAGGTATAATATTAGTGTGGATGATGAGAATTATAAAATTTTATCAGACATTGCGATTATAAGAAAGTGTTTAAAAAAGGGTGAGGAGCCTGATATAGATAAGGCTGCCAATATATTGTTCGAGGATTTCAGGAACGGTAAATTAGGCAGAATAAGTTTAGAAATACCATAATATTCAGGAGACATAGTTATGAGTGAAATTATAGAAGAAAATATTTCAGAAGAAAAGGTATTGGAAGAAAATAAATCCGAAGAAAATGCATCTGAAGGAGCATCAGATTTGGCTGCTATGGATAATGAAGATTCTAAGGATGGGAAGAAACAAAAGAAAAAGA
>JAFTFE010000008.1 GCA_017449765.1 Lachnospiraceae bacterium
GTATTCTCAAGAAGAATAACATCTCCGTCCTGCATAGCATCTACAGCAGCCTTAGCATTAGGTCCTACAACCTCAGGATCAGCAGCGAACTTAACCTCTTGGCCTAAAAGCTCTGAAAGTCTCTTTGCAACAGGTGCAAGAGTCTTAGTCTGCTTGTCCTCTTCTGTCTTAACCTTACCAAGATGTGAGCAAAGAATAACCTTTCCTCCATCTGCGATTAACTTCTTGATAGTAGGAAGTGCAGCTACAAGACGATTCTCATCAGTTATCTGTCCTTCCTTAAGCGGTACATTGAAATCGCATCTGCAAAGTACGCGAAGTCCCTTTACATTGATATCATCTACTGACTTTTTGTTTAATGACATTTTAACTTGTCCTCCTCATGTATTATTAATTATTAATCATTATATAAGCTAACAAAGAAAATCATTGACTTTCAAATTCACTTATAAAGAATTAAAGGTCCGGTCCAAATAGACCGGACCTCTTAGGCCTAGCTTTTTTATAGCAATAATTATGCAAGCTCTGCGAAGTACTTGATAGTTCTAACCATCTGGCTGGTGTATGAATTCTCGTTATCATACCATGAAACTACCTGAACCTCGTAAAGGTCATCTGCAATCTGAGCTACCATAGTCTGAGTTGCATCAAATAATGAACCATATCTCATACCGATTACGTCTGAAGATACGATCTGATCCTCATTGTAACCATATGACTCTGATGCAGCAGCCTTCATAGCAGCGTTGATGCCTTCCTTAGTTACGTTAGCACCCTTAACAACTGCAGTTAAGATTGTAGTTGAACCGGTTGGTACAGGAACTCTCTGTGCAGAACCGATTAACTTACCATTTAACTCTGGAATAACCAAGCCGATTGCCTTTGCAGCACCGGTTGAGTTAGGAACGATATTTACAGCTGCAGCACGTGCTCTTCTTAAATCGCCCTTTCTGTGTGGTCCGTCAAGTACCATCTGGTCACCGGTATAAGCATGGATAGTTGACATGATACCTGACTGGATTGGAGCGTAATCATTAAGTGCCTTAGCCATTGGAGCTAAGCAGTTAGTTGTACAAGAAGCTGCTGAGATGATTGTATCATCCTTAGTTAATGTATTCTCGTTTACGCTGTAAACGATTGTAGGAAGATCATTACCGGCCGGAGCTGAGATAACAACCTTCTTAGCACCTGCATCAATATGAGCCTGTGATTTAGCCTTTGATACATAGAAACCGGTACACTCAAGTACTACGTCTACATCAAGATCACCCCAAGGAAGCTTGCTTGCGTCTGCCTCAGCATAAATCTTTAAAGTCTTGCCACATACTGTGATTGTACCTGCCTCATCATCAGCTGAAACCTGATCAGCATACTGATACTTACCCTGTGATGAATCGTACTTTAACAAGTGTGCAAGCATTGAAGGCTTTGTTAAGTCGTTGATTGCTACAACTTCATATCCTTCAGCATCAAACATCTGTCTGAATGCAAGACGACCGATACGTCCAAAACCATTAATTGCTACTTTTACTGCCATTTTTTATTCCTCCTAAGTTTTGAAATAATAATGTTTATTAATACTGCTAGGCACGCAGTAAATAATCTTGTGAGAATTCACAAAATAATAATACCTTTTTTTCGTGTATAATTCAAGTGCTAAATTGGTAAATTATTCTTTTTTTTATGACAAATTGTTTTTTATTTTGTCATTTATTAACTATGATAAAAAAATATGGCTTCAAACTTTCGTTCAAAGCCTATATTCTAAACAATTTTATTAAATGCAGCTTCCTGTCTCCTGAACGTACAGTAATACTTGAATCCTGTTTCAAGCAACAGCTCTCTTGCCATGTCAAAACCATATCCTACGTGCTTTGCATCATGAGAATCACTTCCTACCGTGATTATCTCTCCGCCAAGCTCTTTATATATCTTAAGAATATCCTTATGAGGATGAATAAAACCAAGACCTTTATATAATCCTGCGGTATTGAGCTCTATACCCTTGCCTTTTTCAATAATGGTTTTAAGTATCTCATAAAACACATCATAATAATCCTTTATATTGAAATACTTTGCCTTGTTTGGACCGCATCTTAATATATAATCAAGATGTCCGTACACGTTATATCCATCATATTCCTGTACATTTTCAAGAATTGTCTCAAAATATCTTAGATATCCTTCCTTCTCCGTCTTATCTGCAAAATACTCCGGATAATACGGGTCAAGCCTGTCAACCACATGGATACTCGATATAAAGAAGTCATATTCCGGATGAGCATCTACAAAAGCCTGATTTTTATCGACAGCTTCATGCATAAGTCCAAGCTCCACACCGATTCTTAAGTCAAATTCAGGAGCAAGCCTATCCCTTAGCTCACTAAGATACTTATAATAAGCATCATAATCAAGCTGAAAATCCATCTCGGGTTCATCTTCCCTCACAGGAAAATCTATGTCGTAATGGTCAGTCATACAGATTGAAGTTATACCGTTTTCTTTTGCATTTTTAATATTATCCATCATATCCGCCGAAGAATCAGAGGAAAATGAAGAATGTAAATGATAGTCAGGAAATATCATAATCGTACCTCTTTAATTCTGTTTGCAAATAATCATACATACAAACTAAGTTGTTTTTTCTTTTTTATATCTATACTTTATTTTTTATCCGGCAGAATTAAGATTATTATTCTTTATATAATCCTCATAAGCCGGCGACATACTCCTAAGCTTATCAACCACCGACTTAAGATTATCTATAACATAATCTACCTCTTCCTTCGTGTTCTCATCTCCCAGAGTAAGGCGTAATGAGCCACGTGCAATCTCCTTCGGAAGACCGAGTGCCATCAGAACATGTGACGGGTCGAGAGAGCCCGAGGTACACGCTGAACCACTCGAGCCACATATTCCTGCCATATCAAGCATTATAAGCATTGACTCGCCCTCTACGAACTGAAAGCAGAAATTCGCATTGTTCGGAAGTCGCTTTTTCCTGTGACCGTTCAATCTCGAATACGGTATCTCTGAAAGTATCCTGTCTATAAGATAATCTCTTAGTTCTGTCTCTTTTTTTATTCGTTCGTCCATTGTCTTAGCTGCAAGCTCAGCTGCCTTGCCAAGTCCGACTATGCCCGGCACATTTTCCGTGCCTGCCCTCTTGGAACGCTCCTGCTGTCCGCCATGTAAGAGATTTTTTAATACGATACCTTTTCTTATATATAAGAAACCTATCCCCTTAGGTCCGTTCAGTTTATGTCCGCTTGCACTAAGCATATCTATATTCAAAGCTTCAACATCTATCGGAAGCTGTCCGTATGCCTGAACCGCATCCGTGTGAAATAATATATTATGCTCCCTTGCAATTTCTCCAATCTCTCTTATAGGCTGTATCGTACCTATCTCATTATTTGCAAACATAATCGAAATAAGTATGGTATCAGGTCGTATAGCCTTCTTTAAATCATCAAGCCTGATTATACCATTTTCATCGACATCAAGGTA
>JAFTFE010000091.1 GCA_017449765.1 Lachnospiraceae bacterium
ACTCTCATAAAAAGTTTATAAATCCCGGAACTCTTAAAACGTTGGTCTTAATTAGTTCCTGTCTTTACTGTTTTGTGTTTCTGTTCTGAAACTTAATAAAGGATTTTTAAAATCCTCCGAAAAATCTTTTTATTCAAAGGTCACCTCGCAAACACTTCGTGTTCGCTCGTATTTGACGCTCGCGTCAAATATCTTTTTAAATGTCAGTCTTTGCAAGCAAGCTTGCAAGTCTGCCCTTTCAAAAGATGCTTTCCTTTGAACTTTGTCAAAGAATCTTCAGGGTTAACATGTTATTAATTTTTCAAAGGTTCATCTTGTTCAAGTCGACTGCTTATCTAAAGGATAAGTTTAAACGGAGAAGGAGGGATTTGAACCCTCGCGCCGCTATTAACGACCTACTCCCTTTCCAGGGGAGCCCCTTCAGCCGCTTGGGTACTTCTCCAAACAGCGCCTGAACAACACATCTTAAAGATGTAAGCGGAGAGAGAGGGATTCGAACCCTCGCGCCCTTGCGGACAAACGGTTTTCAAGACCGCCTCGTTATGACCACTTCGATATCTCTCCATAACATTTTTTCTATATATTTTTCGCAATTAAAAGTCGCTGTTTCATTCAGCGACTTGATTATCTTATCAAAATAACATTACATTGTCAACTGATTTTTTCATTTTTTTTAAAGAAATTTTCAACAAAATTTTTCGCTATATTTATATCCTCCGGAGTAGTGATTTTAATGTTTTCATAAGCCCCATTTATAATCTTTGAATGAACACCATTATATTGTTCAACCAGCATTGTGTCATCGGTTATATTGTGGTTTTCATCTTTAAGCATCTTTTCATATGCTTCCTTAATCAACTTAAATCTAAATCCCTGAGGTGTCTGTATCTGCCACAAAGTATTCCTGTCAGGGGTTTCGATACCAAATCCATTTTCATCTACAACCTTTATCGTATCCTTAACCGGCACACCAACGGTACAAGCGCCGCACTCTTTAACGGTATCTATTACATCATCAATCATTTTATCTGTCACAAACGGTCTGGCACCATCATGAATCAAAATAATATCATCACAGTTTGCGTCATTCGCCAAATCATTATCTATTTCCTTATCGTCACCGCTACATTTATTATATTCAGCAAGCTTAACTATGCCATTATAAACTGAATTATATCTTTCCTTTCCACCGGCTATAACATCCGTCACCTTCTCAAAGCCATATCTTTCTACAATTTCTTTTTGGCAAAATTCTATGTCCGTTTCTCTGGTAACGAGAATAATCCTGCTTATATGTTCATTATTCTGAAATGTATATAATGAATAATATAATACTTCCCTGTCATTCAATTTTATATACTGCTTGGCAACGTCCAGGTTCATTCTGCTTCCGCTGCCGCCCGCAAGTACAATCGCAACCGCCATGTTGTTTCTCCTTCTAACCATATCAATACTTTTTCTTCGGTACCGGCAATTCATCATACATTTCATTAAATAATCTATTCAAAAATTCTTTATTATCTATATCTTCTACCAAGAACATTTCCTTTGCACCCTCGTACGGTAATTCAAGCGGTGCATCCGGCATAAGCTTTTTTGATGACTTTGTCTGCTTGAAGCCATTTACGCCTTCCTCCAATAAGAAAAAATCACCTATAGCCTTTATAGGTAATTCCTCGACTCCGCATATATAAAGCAGCTCATTTAGTTCATCCATACCTCATCCATACCTATATACTCTTCATCGGCAGATTAGGCTCCGCATTCAAATCCCAGCCATGTCTCGTACCTGACATATACTCGTGATATCCGGCAACACCTATCATAGCTGCGTTGTCGGTACAGAATATCGGTGACGGATTATAAAATGCAAGCCCGTTCTCCTCACATCTTTTCCGCATCATATCTCTAAGTGATGAATTGGAAGCTACTCCGCCTGCCAAAGCTACACTTTTACAACCGTGCGCTTTAGCCGCATTAATCGAATTATCGACTAACACATCAATTACTGCCTTTTGGAAGGATGCCGCAACATCAGCGTTGTTTACTTCAATGCCTTTCATCTGACAACCGTTAAGATAGTTAAGAACAGCCGACTTAAGCCCGCTGAAAGAAAAATCGTATGAATTTTCCATATGTGCACGTGGGAAGTCAATTGCAGAAGGATTACCTTCCTTAGCAAGCTTATCTATCTTTGGGCCTCCCGGATAACCAAGTCCGATTGCACGAGCGACCTTGTCAAAAGCTTCGCCTGCCGCATCATCTCTGGTTCTTCCGACTATCTCATATTTGTTGTAATCAAGCACGTGCACAAGATGTGAATGTCCGCCTGATGCTACCATACACATATAAGGCGGTTTCAAGTCAGGATTTTCAATATAATTTGCTGCTATGTGTCCCTCTATATGATGTACTCCCACCAAAGTTTTTTTCTTGGCATAAGCAATCGCCTTTGCAGCACTTACTCCAACTAAAAGAGCCCCGACAAGACCGGGGCCATAGGTTACTGCTACTGCATCTATATCATCCCAAGTTACACCCGCTTCACTTATAGCTGCCTTAATAACCTGATTAATCTTCTCAACATGTTTTCTCGATGCAATCTCAGGTACAACTCCGCCATATAATTTGTGAAGCTCTATCTGCGAATATATAATATTTGATTTTACATTTCTTCCATCCTCGACAACTGCTGCAGCAGTTTCATCACAAGAGGATTCTATAGCAAGTATATTTACGCTCATTTTAATTCCTTTTCTTTATCCAATTAATACGCACAACATATGCGCTCAAGTCTCATACGAAATCTTGCCTGTCTACTGACCACTTATTGTAGAGCTGCTTGTACTCGGCGCACCCCACGCATATATCTTCCATTTGTCGTCTTCTTTTTTAAGTACATAAAGCACGTACATATACGCCTTTCCATCTGACGTATTTATCGTAAGTGTTATCTCAAGCGCAGCCATATCCTTACCATCCTTGGTATAATACTTTACCTGGCTTGCCTCAGGGAGTTCATACACCTGATAGGTATATCCATCCTCTTTCATCTTCTCAATATTTCTTTTCAGGCTGACAAGATTATCATTTTCTCCATTTATTAAAAGGAGCTCAGACGCATACAGATTTCTTATCTGCTGATTAAGCAAAACAAGGTCGTCATCCGTTATCCCCTTATCACCATATAACATCTTGAAATATCTGCAATGCAGCTTCACGACATCTCTCGGTGTCTTCGGATAATTCCCGTACATATCATAAGACACTAATTCTTCAAGTTCTGTCTTATTGGCTGCTTTTTTCTTCTCAGAAGAGAGATTTCCGACATGATTAAAATATATAAGAACAACCGTTACTAAAAGAATCGCAACGAATACAAATTTGAAATTATCTAAATTACTATTCTTATTCTTTTTTTTCTTCATAACATACACCTCTCCTCTTTGCTTCGCTCCGGTCTGCGCATAATATTCGTACACCGGACGCATTGCACCCTTCGTAAAGATATATCACAAAAACTAATCCTCGAACTTAAGCTCCTTTTCCATTCTGTCCTTGCCCATTACCGCATCGGGAAATACAGATTTAACCATATCCTCGAACTCGGCAGGTCTATTTGTCGCCGGGCTGTAATGTGTAAGCCACATTTCCTTTACACAGGCTTCTTTAGCAAGTGTTGCAGCCTCCCGCATAGTCATATGTTTATGTTCCTTTGCTTTACCAATCTTATCGTCCTCTCCATACATTCCTTCACATATAAAAAGGTCGGCGCCATATGCATGCTCTACAATCGACGGTACAGGTCTGGTATCCGTACAGTATGTACACTTTAACCCCTTCCTGTCTGCTCCCATTACCATATCACTTGTATATTCCTTACCCTCAAATGTTACCGTCTTACCTTTCTGCAACGGATTCCAATATTGCACGGGAAGTCCGAGAGCTTTCGCCTTCTCAACATCAAATCTGCCTGCCCTGTCTAAGATAAGACTGTAGCCATAGCAGGTAACTCTGTGATTAACCTTAAATGCCTCTATCTTAAGACCGCATATTTCTATGACTTCACTTTCATTTTCAAGTTCTATAAATTTTATATCAAAGGGCAGCTCAGGTGCGATTATTCTAAGTGAATTAACAACCTTTTCCAGCCCCTTTGGTCCTATCATCGTAAGAGGACTTGTCCTCTCCGCATTACCCATAGTTAAAAGAAGTCCCGGCAGTCCACTTATATGGTCGGCATGAAAATGTGTTATACAGATTACATCAATCGGTTTGAAATTCCAGCCCTTAATCCTTATTGAATTCTGTGTACCCTCGCCACAATCTATCAATATATTACTTCCATTATATCTTACCATAAGTGAGGTAAGATATCTATATGGAAGTGGTAGCATACCACCTGTTCCAAGCAAGCATATATCAAGCATTTTTCTCCTCCAAAACCATATATTTCATTTAAATAATCTCACGAACCCGTTAAAAGTTCAATCACTTAATCCGGTAAAACACAAATGATTATTTTTCTGCATTATCGAACTTTAACTCATAAATTATAGCATCTTCTACCGGCGCACTATAATAATCCTTTCTTCGCGATATATCACTGTATCCGCACATTTCATATAGTCTCCTGGCTCTTATATTACTCTGCCTTACCTCCAGAATACTTCTCTTACATGAATATTTAATATAATCAATATATTCCTCAACGAGCCTTCTTCCGATACCATGTCTCTGCATCTCAGAAGAGACTGCTACTCGAAGAAGTTCTGACTCGTCAATTATGATATTTGCCATTAGATATCCCGAGAACACATAATCTTCATTGTCTATATAATTCTCCTTGTCCATAGATACGTGTGTCTCATTGTCCCTGTCATAATCAGGCCCGCCGGTTATAGTAATTATTCGTATATCTCCATCACAATAATATGCAGCGAACAAAACATTATAATCCTGCTCCATTGAATCAATAATACTTTCTTCCGACCACGCATCCGAAAATGTCCTGCTCTCAATATCAGCTATATGTTCAATCAGACTGTCTACTTCCATCTTTCTCCTCTCGCTCACGCTCTGCCTGTGATTTTCTAAGATAAATAGGTTTTACATCATCAGCACTCTCGTATTCACCACGCTCATAATATATCCTGCCAAGAGCTGCAACCGCTGATGCTCTCTGTCTGCTTAGATGTGCCGGTGCAAATAACGCCTTTGCCCTCATCTTATCCTCTATAACGGACTTAAATACCGGAACTCCGTCTCCTAAAAAAATAACTTCTTTCCCAATATCATTTATATGTTCTATTATATCACAAATATCCATAGCTTCCTGCTCTTTTATGCACATTAATTCATTATCCGCAAATTCATATAAAGCAGTATATACCTGATTTCTCCTTGCATCTAATATAGGACAGATTATCCTGTCACTTCCCCACAGATTATAAGCTAAAGCATGGCATGTAGGAACTGCAATAACAGGCTTATCAAGTGCAAGTCCGAAGCCTTTAACCGTAGCCATACCTATTCGAAGTCCCGTAAATGAACCCGGTCCCGCTGCTACAGCTATAGCATCCACTTCATCCAAATCAAGTTCTGTCATCTTAACAACCTCATCCAGCATCGGAAGAAGTGTTTGAGAATGTGTTTTTTTGTAATTAACCGAATATTCTGCAACTATAATATCATCCTGCATAACGGCAACGCTCGCAACCATTCCCGAGCTGTCAAATCCTAAAATCTTCATAAAGCACCAATCCCAAATTTATATTTTTTGATTACCAGACATAATATAATCAAACTTCTTCTATAGTAATCTTCCTGTAGTCAAACCCTTTGGAGACATCCTTTTCTATCACTACCTTTTTGTAATGAGAAGGAAGTATATCTTCTATAAGCTCAGCCCATTCTATCAGGCATACTCCGTCACTGTCTATCTTATCGTAATAACCTATCTCATCCATCTCATCAGGATCTCCAATCCTGTACACGTCGAAATGATAAAGTGACAGTCTGCCCTCATGATATTCCTTGAGTATCGTGAATGTCGGACTGCTCAAAGGTTCTTCTATGCCAAGTCCAGCACCAAAGCCCTGTGAAAATACGGTCTTGCCTGTTCCGAGGTCTCCATACAGGCAATACACCTCTCCCGCAACTGCTTCCTGTGCAAGTTTTTTCCCTATGTCAAATGTTTCCTTACTGCTAAAACTTTCCATTAATTATAATCCTTTTCCGGTCTGATACACCTTAAGATTTCTGCTTAGTCTCGGTTTATATGCAGCTGTGAACTGTACTACCGCAGAAAGTATTTTACCTTTATCTTTACCAAGTTCGGAAAGAGGTATAACGAAAGCCGTAACCGGACCTGTATAAATAGCAACCATACTTTTAGTAAGCATAATCCTGTAAATATCTTTCCACTTAATCTTCTGACTCAATTCATCCTGGCTTACCAATATGCCGTCGTCGCCAAAGCTATAGTTAAGCGGCTTTTTGTAAGACGGACTTTTCTTAAGCTGTGAGGCTGTTTTTACAGCCAGCATAACCGGATTAATCACAGTAAATGCAAGAGCTATTATTATAAAAATTATCTTTTGTCTTAATAGCAGCCCGTTCCAACCAATAATTAAAATTCCTATCGAACCCAAACTAAGAAACAAGCCTAATACACCGGCAATACTCCTGTAATTGGTATTCATAACATAACTGTATAATGCCCAAAAGGTCATTTTTATCGATTTGGTTTTCGTATCAGTCATAGCTTCCTCTTACAATTCAAATTCTATCTTTTTATGCTCATTTTTATACTTGCGGTATGATACCCCCGCCATATCGAACATTTTCTTGGCTGCGACATTACTGTCTGTTCCATCATACTTATCGGAAAGGTATATAACCTCGACGATACCTGATTGTATTATTGCCTTCGCACATTCATTACATGGAAAGAGTGTAGCATAACAGCGCGCACCTTTCAGATTACCGGCGCCTCTGTAATTAAGTATTGCATTAAGCTCTGCATGGCACACATAAATGTACTTGCTCTCAAGAGCAGCCCCCTCTCTGTTCCATGGCATATTGTCATCATCACAGCCGGCAGGCATACCATTGTACCCCATAGATAAAATTCTGTTGTCCTCATCAACTATACACGCACCGACCTGAGTGCCAGGGTCCTTACTTCTTTCGGCCGACATTATAGCCACACCCATAAAATACTGATCCCATGTTATATAATTATCTCTTTTCATAACAGCACCTCATTTAAACTGCTTATAGACAAAATCGAGCAGGATACCTACTCGATTTTTGTTTCCCAGTATATAAGTTAATTATCTCCGAGATTGAATTTCTCATGAATTGCATTCATGGCTCTTTCGAGGTTCTTTTCATTTATAAGAACCGTAACCCTTATCTCTGATGTAGATATCATTCTTATGTTTATATTCTCATCATAAAGCGCCTCGAACATCTTAGCGGCAACACCCGCATTGGTCTGCATACCGGCACCTACTATGGAAACCTTGGCAACTTCTTTATTTACATCAATGCTTTCATAATCGCTGAAATTATCACTGATAATCTTAGCAGCCTCATCAGCATTATCCTGATCTGTTGTAAAACTTATATCCTTGGTTCCGTGCCTTCCGACTGATTGAAGTATCATATCGACATTTATATTGTTCTTTGCAAGACTGTTGAACACCTTAAATGCAACACCCGGCTCATCCTTTAATCCTATTATTGCAATTCTTGCTGTATCAGAATCTCCCGCAACTCCACTAACAAGCATTTTTTCCATTTTTGAACCCTCCTTAACGACTGTTCCTTCCGAAGTATTTAAGCTCGATCGTACAACAAGCTGTACACCGAATTTCTTTGCCAATTCCACTGAACGATTATGAAGCACGCCTGCACCAAGCGTAGCAAGCTCAAGCATCTCATCATAGGTTACCACATCAAGCTTTCTTGCTGTCGGAACCTTACGCGGATCAGCTGTATATACTCCATCAACATCCGTATAAATCTCACAGGCATCTGCATTTAAAGCCGCTGCAAGTGCAACTGCAGTTGTATCAGAACCACCTCTTCCAAGAGTAGTATAATCATCATATTTGTTTACACCTTGGAACCCGGTAACTATTACTATTTTTCTATGTTCTAATTCATGTCTTATTCTCTCACTGTCTATCCTCTTGATTCTTGCATTTCCGTAAACCGAAGTTGTATGCATGGCAACCTGAAATGCATTGAGGGATATCGCCGGTACTCCCAGCTTATTCATGGCCATTGCCATAAGTGATACAGACATCTGTTCACCTATCGTGAAAAGCATATCCATCTCTCTTTTTGGTGGTATCTCATTGATATCCTTTGCCATCGTGATGAGCTCATCAGTATACTTTCCCATAGCAGATAATACAACCACCACATCGTTGCCCTTCTGATAATCCTCTATACATCTTCTGGCAACATTAAAAATCCTCTCTTTGTCGGCGACTGATGTTCCGCCGAACTTCTTAACAATAAGCATATCGTCCTCCTAAAAAGTGATTAAATTATAATGTCGTTCTAATACGTGTAATAAGGTCGAAGGATTTAATCTTCTTATCGAAGTCTCCCTGTTTCATAACATTTGTTAAAAATGCTACCTCACCTAATACCTTATCAGTATTAATATATGTCACATCACCAAATACGTCTTCAATATGAGTTTTGGAATTTGTATCCTTTACTCTTACCAGGAATCTGCACTCAAAATCTCTGATATCTCCAAGTATGATTTTTTCTTTCTCCCATATTGTCATTATGTTAGTGCCCTGATGCTTAACTGCATCAACCACATCCGCTACAACAGCCGAAGCCGTAGGAAGTTTACCTGCTCCCCGACCATAAAACATTGTATCGCCAAGTACATTACCATGTATAAATATTCCGTTGAATACTCCGTTTACATTCATCAACGGATGCTCCTTATCAATCATAAAAGGTGCAACCATGGAATAAATCTTATCATCTATAACCTTAGTCATACCAAGCAGCTTAATAACTGTATTTGTAACCTTTGCATACTCTATATCCGCCTTGGTGATCTTGGAAATCCCTTCTGTGTATATATCTTCAAAATCCACCTGTTTACCATAAGCAAGCGATGTAAGAATAGCAATTTTCCTGCAGGCATCATATCCCTCAACATCCGCTTCAGGATTTCTTTCAGCATAACCTTTTTGCTGTGCCTGTCTTAATACGGTATCAAAATCCTCACCCTCATCTGTCATCTTCGTAAGGATATAATTTGTTGTTCCGTTTAATATACCTGTAATCTCAGTTATCTTATCCGCAGTAAGAGACTGATTTATCGGTCTTATAATAGGTATACCACCGCCTACACTTGCTTCAAAAAGGAAGTTTACAGCCTTATCCTTAGCAATCTCAAGAAGCTCGGCACCATGCTTTGCTACCAGCTCTTTGTTAGAAGTGCATACACTCTTACCGGCAAGAAGTGCATCCTTAGTAAATTGGAATGCAGGATTAATTCCTCCCATAACCTCAACCACAATCTTTATATCAGGATCATTTAATATGACGCTGTAATCATGGACAAGTATTTTTTCCACAGGGTCTCCCGGAAAATCTCTCAAATCCAGAACATATTTAATATTTATTTCCTGACCTGCACGTCTGTTAATACTGTCGTGGTTCTTATTAATAACCTCAACAACTCCTGAGCCTACTGTTCCGTATCCAAGTACCGCTATATCAATCATCTTTGTATCTCCTTACCTGTTATTCCTCTGATATTTCTTCTTCTATCAATTCTTCAAGAGCTTCGGCTTCTTCATCAGTTATAAGCTTGTCAACCGATATACATAAGATAATCTCCTTATGCCCTTTAATGTCAGAGTCAATCCTGATGATATTCTCCAGATAATCCGTATTATCTGTTGTAACCACACCAGGGACACCTTTTATATCATCTTCCTCAACACCTACTATTCCAACCACATCATCTACTTCAATACCAAGCTTAATATTATGAGTCTCGGTTACAAGAAGCTGAACTGTCTTTCCTGAATAATCATTTTCCTGTTCAAATCTTTCCTTTAAATCATAAATCGGAACAATTTCATTTCTAAGATGTATAATTCCTCTTATGAAATCCGCACTCGATGGAATTCTGACAACCTGGTAGTCGCTTTCAATGCCCTTTATCTTAGATAAATTCATGCAATACTTCTGGTCATTAATCAAAAAAACAATATACTTTGTCTCAGCCATAATTTTATTCCTCCTTAGCCGTTTTTATCCATTTTAAATAAGCATTGATAAACAGGTCTAAATCACCATTTAATACAGCATCTGCATTCGCAGTTTCACAATTAGTTCTGTGATCCTTAACCAACTTATACGGTTGCAGGAAATATGTTCTTATTTGATTTCCCCAACCATTCTCAGATAGTTCTCCTCTTATATCAGACAGCTTATCCTGATTTTCCTGTTGCTTTATCATATATAACTTAGCTCTGAGCATCTTCATAGCCTTATCCTTATTACTATGCTGAGAGCGTTCGTTCTGACACTGAACCACAACACCCGTAGGTATATGTGTAATTCTGACCGCAGAGGACGTCTTATTAATGTGCTGTCCTCCTGCACCACTTGCACGGTAAGTATCAATCCTTAAGTCATCCTCATTTATATCAACCTCTACATCCTCATCTATCTCCGGCATTACATCTACGGCCGAGAATGTAGTCTGTCTTTTTCCGGCAGCATTGAACGGCGACATCCTTATAAGTCTGTGTACACCCTTCTCTGACTTTAAATATCCATAGGCATCATATCCGCTTATCTGAAATGTAATGGATTTATAACCGACCTCATCACCCTCAAGGTAATCCAATAATTCAAGGTCGTATCCTTTACCTGCAGCCCATTTGCTATACATCCTGTATAACATTGATACCCAGTCACAGCTTTCCGTACCGCCTGCACCTGCATTGATATTTATTACAGCATTATTCTCATCAAATTCGTCTGACAAAAGAGTAGCTATTCTCAAATTCTCAAATTTTGTCTTTAATTCATCTGATAAATCCGCCACCTCAGGTATAAGCGACTCATCATTTTCTTCCTCTGCCATCTCGATAAGAGTCGACATATCATCATATAAGCCTTTGATGGAATAAAAATCTTCAAGTGATTTTTTTAAGCCCTTAAGTTCCTTCATTACATTCTGGCTTTCCTCATTGTCATTCCAGAAGTCTCCACTTTCCATCCTGGCTTCTAATTCTTTTATTCTAAGTTCTTTTTTAGCGATGTCAAAGTGAATCCCTCAATTCCTCAAGTGGACTCTTCATATCTTTTAACATAAATTTATAATTGTCAAGCTCAACCACTATATCACCACCTATGCATTTTGACTGTCAAGGACCTACGCGCATCCTAAATTGCACTTCGTGCAATGCGCTCCGGTTTGGTACAAGGTATCCTCCCACTTCGTGGGCCCCTCCTTCTACCTGCCATGACAAAACTTATACTTCTTTCCGCTTCCGCAAGGACAAGGATCATTTCTTCCTATCTTGGCAGTAGCTCTTCTTACCGGTCCTTTCTTAGCAGAATCATCTCTGTTCGTACCTGTAACCTTGGCTACCTCTTCACGTTCAACCTTCTGCTCAATCTTGACATGCATAAGCATCTTGACAGTATCCTCCTGAATAGCTGCCGTCATTTCATTGAACATATCATATCCCGCAAATTTATATTCGACAAGCGGATCTCTGTTACCGAATGACTGAAGTGAAATACCCTGTCTTAGCTGTGTCATGTCGTCTATATGCGACATCCATTTTTTATCTATTACCTTTAAGAGTATGACACGCTCAATTTCTCTTATATGTTCGGCGTCAGGGAACTCTGCTTCTTTAGCCTCATATAACTTGGCAGCCTCCTCTTTAAGACGCTGTATAAGCTTCTTTACATCACTTGAATTCTTTTCTTCATCAGTTAATACGATTTTATTATACGGAATAATAGGTATAAGTATTCTGTTTAACTCCTCTATCTCCCACTCTGTATACGGCAGATCAGGTGAGCATGTCTGATTTACATACCTCTCCACAACTTCCTGCATAAATTTGAATATAACGTCTCTCATATTTTCGCCGTCAAGAACCCGCCTTCTCTCAGCGTAAATAATTTCTCTCTGCTCATTATTAACCTGATCATATTCAAGAAGGTTCTTTCTTATTGCGAAGTTGTTTGACTCTATCTTCTTCTGAGCTTTCTCAATAAAGCTTGTAATAGTCTTATGTTGTATCTCTTCTCCCTCAGGAATCTTAAGAGCCTCATATATTGATTTTACTCTCTCGGAACCAAAAAGTCTCATAAGGTCATCATCAAGAGAAAGATAAAATTTGGATTCACCGGGATCTCCCTGACGTCCTGAACGTCCTCTTAACTGATTATCTATACGTCTCGACTCATGTCTTTCCGTACCTATAATCTTAAGTCCTCCAAGCTCTGCCACACCTTCTCCAAGCTTAATATCAGTACCACGACCGGCCATATTGGTAGCTATGGTTACAGCCCCCATCTGACCTGCGTCAGCAACTATCTCTGCCTCAAGCTCATGGAACTTGGCATTTAAGACCTTGTGTTGTATTCCTCTCTTGGAAAGCAATCTGGATAATTCTTCAGAAGCATCTATGGTAATTGTACCAACCAATACAGGCTGTCCCTTCTCATGCGAAGCCACAACATCATTTACAATTGCATTTAATTTTTCTGCCTTTGTTTTAAACACGGAATCCTGATGATCCACTCTCTTTATAGGAAGATTGGTAGGAACCTCAACTACGTCCATACCGTATATTTCTCTAAATTCATTTTCTTCAGTGAGAGCGGTACCTGTCATACCCGCTTTCTTCTTATATTTATTAAAGAAATTCTGGAAAGTTATTGTTGCGAGTGTTCTCGTTTCTCTCTTAACTTTAACATTCTCCTTAGCCTCTATAGCCTGATGAAGTCCGTCAGAAAAACGTCTGCCCGGCATTATACGTCCGGTAAACTCATCTACAATAAGAACCTCATCATCCTTTACTACGTAATCCTTATCCTTAAACATAAGAGCATGGGCTCTTAAGGCCATAATCATGTTATGTTGTATATCAATATTATCCGCATCGGAATAGTTATCTATATGAAAGAATTGCTCAACTTCCTTAACACCCTGTGCTGTAAGAACAACCTGCTTGTCCTTCTCATCCACAAGATAATCTCCGTCTTCCTCTATCTCATTGCCCATTATGGCATCCATCTTGCTTATCTCCATTGATGCAGTTCCCTTTTTGAGCCTTCTCGCAAGGTAATCGCACATCTTATAAAGATCGGTAGATTTACCGCTCTGACCTGATATAATAAGCGGAGTTCTCGCTTCATCTATAAGAACAGAGTCAACTTCATCCACGATAGCATAATGCAAATCTCTCTGAACAAGCTGTTCCTTATATATGACCATATTATCTCTTAAGTAATCAAAACCTAATTCATTATTTGTAACATAAGTAATGTCACAATTATAAGCTTCCCGTCTTTCTTCTTTCTTATCTCCGTTAAGGATAACGCCAACCTTAAGGCCTAAAAATTCATGAACTTTTCCCATCCATTCAGCGTCACGCTTGGCAAGATAATCATTTACCGTAACTATATGAACACCCTTGCCCTCAAGTGCATTAAGATATGCCGGAAGTGTAGATACAAGAGTTTTACCTTCACCTGTTCTCATCTCAGGTATACGTCCCTGATGAAGCAATATACCACCGATAAGCTGTACGCGGTAATGTTTCAAACCTATAGCTCTTGATGCAGCTTCTCTTACTACCGCAAACGCTTCAACCAATATATCATCTAAGGTTTCCCCATCTTCTAATCTTTTCTTAAAATAATCTGTCTTAGCCCTTAACTCGTCATCAGACAGCTTTTGCATTTCCTCATCTAATGCTTCTATCTTGTCCACTATCGGATATATTTTCTTTAATTCCTTTTCACTATGTGTGCCAAAAACTTTTTCTATAAGGGTCATTGTAAAGCTACCTCCAAACTGATACAACATAATTATTGCACCGTAAACCTAAATATACCATTATTCAAGTCTTTAAGCAAGTTATTTTTATAAAATATAGGCTTTCAAAGAAAAAGGGCGGCTGCTTCTGCAACCACCCCAATGCTTTATAATTTAAAATTCCGGCTCAATTAGTCCGTATGTATTACCCTTTCTTTTATATACCACATTGACCTCTTCTGTCTCTGCATTTCTGAACACAAAGAAATTATGTCCCAAAAGCTCCATCTGTACACATGCATCCTCAGGATACATAGGCTTTACAGCAAATCTCTTGCTTCTAATAATTCTAACTTCCTCATCATCATCTGCATCCTCAAAGAAATCATCTTTTATAAACGAAGCATTCTGCTCCTTATCTACTATCTTCTTTTTATAACGTGTAACCTGTCTTTCTATTACCTCCACTACCAAATCAATAGAAACATACATATCATCACTTGCCTGTTCAGCCCTTATAATATGTCCCTTCATAGGTATAGTTACTTCAATTTTTTGTCTCTCCTTTTCAACAGACAATGTAACCTGTGCATCCGTATCATCAGTAAAGAACTTCTCCAATCTTCCTAACTTATCATATATGGAAGACTTTAAACCCTCAGTAACCTCAATATTCTTTCCACTTATAATGTAATTCATGTGCCCCACTCCTTTTTTGTCAAAACTAATGTGCCACATTAAGTGATACATTGAAGTAATTATACCACAATAAAGTGAGCCAAGCAAGCACGAAGTGCTTATTTGGCGAGCTAATGCGATAATGACCGCTTTAGCGGTTGTTATCCCACAATAAAGTGAGCCAAATTCTAATAAACTCTTGTAGCCTTACATGGAGTGCTGTAATACATATTGGACACTATAATACCTGTACTTTCTGTACTTGAATGAACAACTTGTCCACCTCCGATATATAAAGCAACATGTCCTATAGAGGAACCACCATTCTTGTAGAAAATCAAATCTCCCGGTTGAACCTCGGACAGACCGACTTCGGTTCCGCAATTAGCCTGCGATGATGATGAATGCGGCAAGGATACACCAAAGTTTGAATATACACTCATTGTGAATCCTGAGCAATCAGTTCCATCCGTAAGGCTTGAACCACCATATGCGTATGGATTACCTACATATTGCAAAGCATAATTTACAACGCTTCCTGCATTCGCATTAACCGGAGGTGCAGGAGCAGCCGCAGCCGTGGTTTCTTCCTCAGTCTGTGTTGTCTGTTCTTCCGTCGTTTGTACCTGTGTAGTTGCTTCGGTTGTATCAGAAGATTCAAATGACTTTTCTTCTGTCGTAGTTGCTGCTTCCGTTGTCTTTTCTTCTGTTGTAGTTACGGTTTCTGTCGTTTTTTCTTCTGTGGTGGTTACAGCTTCTGTTGTAGTAACATTTTCTGTTGTCTTTTCTTCTGTGGTGGTTTCCGTTGTTTCCTGCTCAGTATCGTTCTCTGAATCATCAATTACAGCAATAGCTTTGCTCGTCCTATAAGATACACTTACATAATCATTTTTTACATATCCTGATAACGAGTCATCTACTTCAATATATGTCCAGCCGTTTCCTTGTTTTATTATTCCGTACTCTTCTCCGCCCGTCAGCAATGTAAGACATTCACTTTGCTCATTATCCTGTGCTCTTAATCTAAGTGTTGTAGCGTTAATAACCACAACTTTTTGAAGATTATTTTCAGCATATGTTTTGGCATCGTTTCCGAAAGCAAGAAATTCATTTTTTATGTATCCATCACAATTACCTGAAGTTATATGAGACCATTCGCTTCCCTTTTCAACAACTGTTACAAGTCCCCCTCCATTGATAATTCCGACCTTATTGGAATTAATATCAGCAGACTTTCTGATATTTACCTGTCCGCTTGCAGTTACTATGGCTTTATTCGAAAAGTCTATATAATCGGCGCTGACAACCTTATAATTTTTTACCTTTTCTTCATCCTTTTCTTCAGCTTTATCTTCATCTTCATTTTTTTCTTCAGCTTTATCTTCATCCGCTTCTGATTCAACCGGTTCTTCTTCTACTCCAAGTATGTCATTTAATGCCGAGTTTGAATTAAAAGCTATGTATCTGTCCAGTGCAGAAGATATACTCACATTTGAATCATCATATACGACCTGAGATATAGCCTCAGCTTCCCCTTCAGTTACAAGAGTATATTCGTTTGCCTTGATATTAAGCACCTGTCCTGAGCATACAAAAACACCAAATGCAGTAAATATCGCAAGGTACTTTTTTGTATTTCCTATCATAACTTTCCTCCTAATATTATCAAAAAATGCTATTTTTTAACAAGCATAATTACCCATGATTAAAGTTTAGTATAACAAGTTTACATAAGGTTGTCAACCATAATTTAACATAAATAAAAAGGATTCAGAAAAATCTGAATCCTTTTTATTTATATCCCATTATAAATACTACAGTCGAATATCAATATTTCCACCAATATTCGGATTAACTGAACGCTCCATCATCTGAGTAATCATCTCTCCGCCTGTCTCTACGGTATCTAATGACTTCTTCAGCATAGCTATATCAACAGCATTCATCGTCTGTGTATCCGTTACCGATAAATTTGTCATTCCAAGTGAACTTATATTCATAATATCTACTTCCTTTATCCAATCAAACCATTCATACAATACTAATTCCGATTTCCATCATTATACAATAAACGAACATAATAAGCAAGTAATATTTTAAATTTTGATGCTGTTAATTAACAAATTTTATTTCATATATACATTCTCAACAGCTTTGGCTATACCCTCCGCAAGCTTTTGCTGGTACCTTTCATCAATCAGCTTGGCTGTTTCATTTGGATTACTTAAAAACCCACATTCTATAATAACCGACGGGCAGGCGCTCTTTCTCAAAATATAGTAGTCTTTTCCGGATTTAGCCTTCCTGTTATTATCAGTATCTACATATTCTCTGATACAGCCCTGTATCTCCTTTGCCAAAAGTTCACTTTCCTCAGATGCTCCATAAAAGACCTGAGCACCTTTAACATTCTTATCTGTATAGCTATTCTGATGAATACTGATAAGCAAATCCGCATTCTCATCATTCACTATTGCCATACGCTGATTCAGGTCTGATATCTTCTTATTTGTTGCACCCTCCATAGCGAGATTAGTGTCACTGTCTCTGATAAGAATTACCTTTGCTCCCTTTGCTTCAAGCTCATTTTTAAGTTTGATCGCTATAGCAAGATTAACATCCTTCTCCATTATACCATTTGCACTTACCTTGCCCGGATCATTTCCGCCATGTCCTGCATCAACAACTATTACAAGCTCATCCTTTGTCTCTTCGGCTGAGGAAAAATACACAAAGCAGTTTACAAATAGCAATGCTATCAGGATTAAAGTTCCAATAATCATCTTTTTCAAAGCAAAATCCCCGTAACGCTTATCTATCATATAATATGATTATCTTTGCCAAAAAAGAACAATTATTGTTCACTCTCCATCTTATGTCTTTCCTTCTTCATGGCTCCTATAATTGTTTCTCTTGCCTCTATAGCCTGCTGCTTTGTCGCCGGTTCAACATCCTTTAAGGCATAATCTATGCCCATATTTTCATACTTTACTTTACCCATATCATGATAAGGAAGCACATCCAAAGCCTTAATATGTTTAAAATGTGCCAGGAATGCGCCAAGACGCTCAAGATATTCCGGTACAAGAGTTATCCCCGGTACAACCACATGTCTTATCCAGATTTCCTTCTCCTGTTCATCAAGGAATTTCAAAAAATCAAATATATTATCACAAGGCTGGCTTGTAAGCTTTTTATGCTCCTCAGGGTCAATATGCTTTATATCAAGCATTATCAAATCTGTTGACTTCATAAGCCTTTCGTACTTAGCTAAAAGCTCAGGATTATTTCGTCTAAACATAATACCTGATGTATCAAGGCAGGTATGGATACCTTTTTCCTTAGCTTTCTCAAAAAGCTCTATAAGAAAATCAATCTGCACCAATGGCTCACCGCCTGTAACAGTGATGCCGCCTTTCTGATAGAATTCCTTATAACCATCATAGTCCTTAAGTATCTCATCAGGTGTCATCTTAGTTGCACCGACAGAATCCCATGTATCAGGATTGTGACAGTACAGACACCTCATTGGACATCCCTTTACAAACACCACATATCTTGTTCCCGGTCCGTCAACCGTTCCAAATGTTTCTATTGAATGAATCAAACCTTCCATGATAGACACCCTTCCTTCTCATTTGCTTATTATTATAACACATATCTGTAATATAATTCCACAAAAGAATAAAGAGGCTGACAACATGCCAGCCTCTTTTAATATTATAGCCTATTATTACATTGACTCATGGAATGTACGTGAAATTACATCAGCCTGCTGCTCAGGAGTAAGCTTGATGAAGTTTACAGCGTATCCTGATACACGGATAGTAAGCTGTGGATAATTCTCAGGATGCTTCTGAGCATCAAGTAAAGTGTCTCTGTTATATACATTAACATTTAAGTGATATCCACCTTTTTCTACATATCCGTCTAACATATTTACTAAGTTATCAATCTGCTGAGTACTTGCCATTTTTATATCCTCCTTATTCATATTTTTATAATTAGTTATTGTCTTCAAATGCATCGTCTATGCCATCGTGTAATGTAGGAACATTACAGGCGAGATTGCCCTTTGCACAATCTATGCAGCCGAGTGTCTCAACCTCCTTGCCCTCCTGCTCAGGGTCATAGGACACATTGATGTGTCCATGACCATCAGCAACCATACCGTCAAGCATTGCAACGATATCTTCGACATTATTTAAACCATTATCCATTAAACTCATTCCTTTTAAGCGTTAATCTTACTTACTAAGGTCAACTTCAAGGTCACCGGCGAATACCTGATCTTCCTTACCAAGAGCTCCAGGGATGATTGAGAAGGTATTTGAGATACCATCCTGTGAATCCATATATGGAAGCTTAGCAACTGAAGAAAGTGATGCTACTGCACCGTGAGTATCTCTCTTGTGCATTGGGTTAGCACCAGGAGCAAATGGCTCGCCATGCTTTCTACCACAAGGAGTATCACCTGTATTCTTACCGTAAGTTACGTTTGAAGTGATTGTAAGGATTGACATTGTTGGGAAGCCGTTTCTGTATACATGATGCTTTCTTAACTTATGCATAAATGTTGAAACAAGGCTTGCAGCAATCTGGTCAACTCTGTCATCATTGTTACCGTATTTAGGGAAATCACCCTCTGTCTCATAGCTGGTTACAATTCCCTGCTCATTTCTGATACACTTAACCTTAGCATACTTGATAGCTGAAAGTGAGTCAGCTACAACTGAAAGTCCTGCAAGACCGGTTGCGAAGAATCTCTTAACATCTCTGTCATGAAGTGCCATCTGGATTCTCTCATAAGCGTACTTATCATGCATGTAATGGATGATATTAAGTGCACTTACATAAACCTTAGCTAGCCATTCCATCATATCATCAAACTTCTCCATAACCTCATCATAATCAAGGTACTCTGAAGTTACAGGTCTGTACTTAGGTCCAACCTGAACGCCTGTGCACTCATCTACACCACCGTTGATAGCGTAGAGTAAGCACTTAGCAAGGTTAGCTCTTGCTCCGAAGAACTGCATATCTTTACCGATTCTCATTGAAGATACACAACAAGCTATACCATAATCATCGCCGTGAACAGGTCTCATTAAGTCATCATTCTCATACTGAATTGATGAAGACTTGATAGACATCTTAGCACAATACTGCTTCCAGTTAATAGGAAGTCTTGTTGACCAGAGAACTGTTAAGTTAGGCTCCGGTGAAGTTCCTAAGTTATCAAGTGTATTAAGATAACGGAAGCTCATCTTAGTAACAAGTGTACGTCCGTCAACGCCCATACCGCCAAGTGACTCAGTAACCCATACAGGATCACCGGCAAAGATTGAATTATACTCAGGTGTTCTTGCGAACTTAACGCATCTTAACTTCATAATGAAGTGATCTACGAACTCCTGAATCTGCTCCTCAGTAAATGTACCATTCTTAAGGTCTCTCTCTGCGTAAATATCAAGGAAAGTAGAAGTACGTCCGAGTGACATTGCTGCACCGTTCTGCTCCTTAACTGCTCCAAGATAACCGAAGTATAAGAACTGAATAGCTTCCTGAACATTCTTAGCAGGCTTTGAAATATCAATGCCATAGAATGAAGCCATCTTCTTTAACTCCTGTAATGCACGAATCTGCTCTGAGATCTCTTCCTTACCTCTTATAACGTCATCAGTATATACAGTACCAAATGATTCCTTCTGAATCTTCTTGTCTTCAATAAGGAAATCTATACCGTAGAGAGCAACTCTTCTGTAATCACCGATGATACGTCCACGTCCGTAAGCATCAGGAAGTCCGGTAATGATGTGGTTTGAACGACATCTTCTGATTTCATCATCATATACATCAAATACACCTGCATTGTGAGTCTTTCTGTGAGTAGTGAAGAACTCAACTATCTCAGGATCTACCTTATATCCATTGTCCTCGCATGCCTTCATAGCCATACGAATACCGCCGTATACATTCATACCTCTCTTGAAAGGTGCATCTGTCTGGAAACCTACGATTGTCTCCTTACTCTTATCTAAGTAACCTGCCTGATGTGAAGTAAGAGTAGATACAACCTTAGTATCCATATCTAAAACTCCACCTGCTTCTCTCTCCTTCTTTGAAAGATCAAGAACCATCTGCCATAAATCCTTAGTATTCTGTGTAGGACCTGCAAGGAAGGTATCATCACCCTCATATGGAGTATAATTTCTCTGAATGAAATCTCTAACCTCAACCTCTTTCTGCCACTTTCCGCCTACGAATCCATCCCAGCTGTCAGTCTCAAGTGCATTCATTTTCAATAACATCTTTTTGTCTTCCTCCTTTTATTTTTCTCCGTTCTACCAGAATTTTTTTGCTTGTAATTCAAAAATTGTATACACGCTCAAATTCTGATGATGTCTACATTATACGGTTTTCGTGTATACACGTCAATGTCAAAAAATGAATTTATTGTACTTTTTTTAATACATAAATTGTATACATGTATACATTATGAAAAAATAACAATTTTTTTGTATTTTAATTTTTATTTATGGATAACATTTCAATAGACATATATAATTAAGGTATGTTATACTTATCATTGTTTTAAAAGAATTATAATGAAAGATAAGTCATATTAATTAACGAGGAGGAAAAGAAAAACTATGGCTGCACAGATAAATAAAGATATGCTCATACACGAGCTTATAGAGATTGACCCGGGTAATGCCGCAATCCTTATGGCATCAGGCATGCATTGCGTAGGCTGTCCCGCTTCCGCTATGGAGTCACTTGAGGAGGCATGCATGGTACACGGTATGGATGTCGATGAAGTAATAGATGCTATTACGGAATATCTTGACAGAAAAAATGCTGCAAAAGAAACTGAAGAAGTTTAATTATTTATGGAGGTGTTATTATGCAACTAAAGAACGATAACCAAAACAACGGTTACAACGGTTACAATAATTATTACGAACAAAACAATATGAATTATAATAATCAAAACGGTTATAATCAGAGCTTCAATCAGAATTATAATCAGAACGGTTACAATACTTACAACCAGAATCAGAATTATTATAATAATTATAACGCTTACAATCAAGCTAATCAGGCATTTAATATGGGCAACGCTTACATGGCTTCAAATAACGGCAGTTATGCACAGGCAGGTTCATATTCAAATGCGGAGAGAATCTCAGACTCCAAGTTCAATCTTATACTCGGTGGATGCTTGTTCTGGGGATTTTTGATAAACTGCGTACTATGTTCAATATTTGCAGATTCTATAATTGATTTTGCTTTGACCAGCGGTGTATTCTTCTTCATATTTTATTTTGTACTTGTAATAGTCGGTAACGTTATGGTCAATAAATCAGACAATCCTGTCGTAAGCTTTATAGGGTACAATCTCATTGTTATACCTATCGGTATGGTAATTTCAATAGTCCTTTCGGCATATGTTGCAGAAGGATATTCAAGTATTGTTCCGGTTGCCTTTGGTATTACTGCTGCAGTTACACTGGGTATGATGCTTCTTAGTTCATTTTTCCCTAAATTCTTTGCAAGCAGCACAATGGGTAAGACACTTCTTGTTACACTTTTACTTACGATAGTTATTGAGCTTATAATGATGTTCGCAGGAGCAGACCTTGCAATCATCGATTATTTAGTAGTTTTGATTTTCTGCGGATATATCGGATACGACTGGGCAAGAGCCAATCAGGGCGAAAAAACAGTTGACAAAGCAGTTGACGCCGCTGCAATGCTTTATGTAGATATAGCTAACCTGTTCTTAAGAATAATGAGAATTCTTGCAAGAGCAAGACGCTAATCGGATAAATAAGGAGAAAACACAATGAGTAATATCGACATAAAATCAGTAAACTCAATAAGAGTTCTTGCAGCAGATGCAATTCAAAAAGCAAAATCAGGTCATCCGGGGCTTCCTCTTGGAGCAGCTCCGGCTGCTTATGAACTTTGGGCTAAGCATATGAGACATAATCCTGCCAATCCCAACTGGGAGAACAGGGACAGATTTATACTATCGGGAGGACACGGCTCCGCACTGCTTTATTCTCTCTTACATTTCTTCGGATACGGAATTACTATAGATGATATGAAAAACTTCAGACAGCTCGGTTCCAAGACTCCCGGACATCCGGAATACGGACATACTATAGGTGTTGAAGCAACTACCGGTCCGCTTGGCGCAGGAATGGCTATGGCTGTTGGTATGGCTATGGCAGAAAATCATCTTGCTGCTGTCTTTAATAAGGAAGGTTATCCTGTGGTTGACCATTATACATACGTATTAGGCGGAGACGGATGCATGATGGAAGGTATATCCTACGAAGCATTCTCATTGGCAGGTACTCTGGGACTTGAGAAGCTTATCGTATTATATGATTCAAATAATATTTCCATAGAAGGAGATACAAATATTGCATTCAGAGAAAATGTACGGGCAAGATTTGAAGCCTTCGGTTTTCATACGCAATTAGTTGAAGACGGAAATGATCTCGATGCAATAGGAGCTGCTATAGAAGCAGCTAAGGCAGAGAAAGGCCGTCCATCTATGATAGAGATTAAAACCAAAATCGGTGCCGGATGTCCTGCAAAGGAAGGTAAAGCATCGGCTCACGGAGAGCCTTTGGGAGAAGAAAATGTGGTTGCTTTAAGAGCCAACCTCGGCATTGAAGATAAAGGCGCATTTGTCTTACCTGATGATGTATATGATAACTTTGCTTCTATAGCCAAATCCAATGCTTCTTACGAGGAAGAATGGAATAAATTATTCGCAAGCTATTGCGATAAGTATCCTGATATGAAGGAGTTATGGGATACTTATCATAATTCGGATAACGCTAAGTGTCTTTATGACCTTGAAGAATTCTGGAACACATGCGATAAGCCTGAGGCAACAAGAAATGTATCAGGTAAACTTATTAATATAATTAAAGATATAGTGCCGAATATGTTCGGAGGTGCCGCTGATCTTGCACCTTCCACAAAGACATATATGAATAATGAAGGAGATTATTCCAAGGAAAATCCTCTCGGTAAAAATATTCATTTCGGTATAAGAGAGATAGCTATGGCAGCTATAGGCAACGGTATTGCACTTCACGGAGGTTTAAGGCCTTATGTTTCAACCTTCTTTGTATTTAGCGACTATGTTAAACCTATGGCAAGACTTTCCGCACTCATGAGAGTACCGCTTACTTATGTATTAACACACGACAGTATAGGTGTCGGTGAGGACGGTCCAACACATGAACCTATAGAGCAGCTTGCCATGTTAAGAGCATTACCTGACTTCTATGTATTCCGTCCGGCAGACGCAACGGAATGTGCAGCAGCATGGTATTATGCACTCAACAAAAAAGACGCACCTACTGCCCTTGTATTATCAAGACAGAATCTGCCTCAGCTTGACGGCAGCAGTCAGGAAGCATTAAAGGGTGGATATATAATAGCAGACTCAGACAAAGATATACCTGATGCAATTATTATTGCAACAGGTTCTGAGGTTTCACTTGCCATAGAAGCAAAAGCCAGACTTATTGAAGACGGTATTGATGTGAGAGTCGTTAGTATGCCTTCCATGGACATATATGAAGACCAGCCTGAAGAATATAAGGAGCAAATACTTCCTAAAGCTGTTACAGCAAGAGTCGGCGTCGAAGCCTTAAGCGAATTCGGTTGGGGCAGATACATTGGTATAAACGGCAGATTTGTCGGAATGAAATCCTTCGGAGCATCAGCGCCGGGCGGACAACTGTTTGAACACTTCGGAATAACAACCGATGCAGTAGTAAATGCCGTAAAAGAAGTTACCGAATAAACCGAAAGGTAAAAATGATAGAAAAAACTTCTTGATATATGTATAAAAATGATTTAAAATATAATTAGCTTAATAAATATCAAACAATCATTATAAAAGGAGGATACATATATGGCATACGTAATCGGTGATGGTTGTGTAAGCTGTGGTGCTTGTGCAGGCGTTTGCCCTGTAGGTGCTATCAGCGAAGGCGATGGAAAGTTTGAAATTGATCCTGATACTTGTATCTCATGTGGTGCATGTGCAGGCACTTGTCCAACAGGTGTTATTTCAGAGGGTTAATTTTAGTACATAACCTATAATTCAGAGAAAGGGAGTTCAATTAAGAACTCCCTTTTTCATTAGTGTTTTATAATGCAATATGAAATTATAATATACCTTTTTATAACACCTGCTTTCATTACCATCATTTATAAACCATAAGGTTTTGTGATATATTTTATTTATTAATTATAAATGATGTGTTATTGTACAAATAAAGAAAAAGTACATTTTTATTAATTTATCTCATATATTATTAATGGGTAAATATAGATATTTTTCAGGAAAATGGGTAGGATTAATTTGACTTTTCCTCACATTTGTATATAATAATATACTACAAAAAAATATTTATTGCAACCAATTACCTTAAAAATGAAAAAATTCCAATAAAAAAATCTTTACACGGTAAAAATTTGTGATAAACTATTAATAATTAAGTTTAATATACTGTGCCTATTGTAATAATAATTTAAAGCGGGGTGACAAGTATGAAAATAGAAAGATTAAGCGAAAACCAAATACGGTGTACTCTATATAAATCAGACCTTGCCGACAAGGAAATGCTTCTAACCGAGTTAGCTTACGGTACTGACAAAGCTAAGGAGCTTTTCAAAGAAATGATGGAACAGGCATCAGATGAATTAGGCTTTGAGGTAGATAATATTCCACTTATGATTGAAGCTATTCCGGTTTCACCGGAATGTCTGATATTGATAGTTACTAAGGTTGAAGATCCGGAAGAACTTGATACAAGATTTTCAAGATTTACACAGCCTTTATTAGATGAAGAAGATGACACTGATAATGGCGATGAAATTGAAACAGTTTTTGATCATAATGATAACACAAGTACAGATTCACTTATAGAAGCATTGGGAAATCTGGCAGAGAACCTAAGCGCTTTAGGCGGCAGCAGAATGTCCAAGAAGACAAAAAATGCTGTTAAGAAGCTTGATAGCGGTAAGGATATCTTCAGAATATACGCATTTAAGACTTTGGACGAAGTAATACTTTCCTCCAAGCTTATCAAAGATGTGTATGTAAGCCACAACTCCCTTTATAAGAATCCTCAGGACAGCAGATTTTACCTATATCTTACCAAGAACAAAAATAACGATGGTGAATTCACACGAATCTGTAATATCGTAAGTGAGTATGGCACAAGAATAAAATCAACCTATGCTACTCCTAATTATATGGATGAGCATTTTAAGGTAATCATAGAAACAGATGCTGTTCAGAAATTAGCCGAAATATAATATTGCATATGAAAACAAAAATCCTCTAAATGTCATAAAATGATATTTAGAGGATTTTTCTATTTATCTTTCTTTCCAAATAACAGAAGCACCGGAAGCATAAGGTGAAGCTTGAAAAGAGTATAATATACAATCACAAACATATGATATTTTCGTATTTCTCCCGGCATACATTTCAATCCTATATACCGGTTTTTAATATAGTTTGGATAGTGTTTATCGAGCCATCCGTGAAGCTCATTAAATCTGTCCCTGATATCACTTCTTTTGCTTCCTCTTGATGCAAACAGCATATACCAACACACATACCTTGCCATAAAATATTCAGTATTTATACTAAGCTTAAAATCATCCGTGCTGTCATTATATATACTATTAATAAGTGATAATGGGTTAACTTTGTCATTTATGGTATTTTGTTTACTGTTTGATACTGAATTCTCATTGTAAAACCATTTATATCCGGTATAAGCTATAGCTCGAATATTCTTAGTGTGTGATATAGCCGTAAGATTAAAATAAATATCCTCTCCTATACCTTCATCCGCAAAATGGATATTATATTTTTTCAGAAAATCACGTCTGTAAATATGTGCCCAGGGAGCAGGTACAAGATAATGACTCCAAAGAGTATCCTGAGGAGCTATTCTTACCAATATTTTACCTTTGGAATTAACTCTCTCATAGCCTCCTACTACTATATCATAATTTCCATCCGAAACAGCTTCGATATATTTTCTTACATAATCCTTTGCAATAAAATCATCCTGATCCATAAACATAATATATCTGCCGTTAGCCAAATCAAGTCCCATATTTCTGGTATACGACACACCATGATTTACTTCATTTTTTATTTTAACATCTATATTGGAAGGAGCTTTCCTGCTTATTGTTTTTATTATATCAAAAGACTCGTCGTTTGAACCATCATTAATCAAAATGAGCTCAATACTCTCGGTAAAATCCTGCGCATATACGGATTTGACTGCTCTTTTGATATGCTCCATACCATTATAAACCGGTATAATAATTGTCAAAATCTTTTCACTCATCAAAATATTCTCGTGCTTTCCAAAGTTATTTATCTTTAAACATTCTCCACATTATTATATTTTTCCGACTTATTATAATAATGGCAGATCATCTTGGCAATTAAGTCCGGCCAAAATTTCCTAATCATTTCATAATTTTCTTCTTTTCTTATTCCGCCTTTTACTGCTACGGTTGTAGTTGAATCCTCATGAATTCTGTGAGCAGTAAGTCTCTCGGGAATATACAAAAAATCGCCTTTTTCCCTGGAAAAACGTTCTAACATCTCCCAATCTTCACAGGCAAGAAAATGATTGCTGAAAAACGGTTGTTTCAGATTATCCATACAATACATTATTGACGGACATATAATAGGGTCCCCAACAGACATACATCTTCTTCTTACGAATCTGCTGCTCTTAAAAAAAGGAATTCTCATCGGAAGCAACATAAGCCGTTTTATCCTAAGCATAGTAGATTTATCATAGCGGATGCCATTTCTTATCTCATAATAATCCGTAAATGCCACAAGTGGTTTCTTAGAAGTTCTAAGTCTCTTCATTATCTTTTCGGTATACTTAGGTTCATACAAATCATCCTGATGGGCAATGGTTGCAAATCTTGTTCTTACCTTGGAAAGCGCAAAGTTCCAATCCTGCGTTATGCCGCCCTGTCCACTGTTAACATATACCTTGAGATTGTATTTTTTTGCCAATTTATCTATATAATCATTTGGGGTAGATGTAGCTATAAAGATTCTTGAACGAACAGTCTGAGCAAGTAAAGATTTAATACACTCCTCCAAAAACTCGCTCTCTTTATATGCACATATTGCAAATGTATGAAGCATCCGGTTCTCTCCTTTATCTGTATGAACCCTTGAATATCTCAAGTGTTCTATGTAATATTCCGTTTATGTATGCTATAACTGTTCCATAATTAGTAAATGGAACCCCCTGGTCTATAGCACATTTCATACGATATTTCATCTCACGCTCGTTAAGCATACAGCCTCCGCAGTGTATGATAACATTATAACACGATAATTCATCAGGGAATGATGTTCCCGATGTAAATTCATAAACAAGCTCTGCGCCGGTAAATTCGTTAATCCAATTCGGAAGTTTAACCGTTCCAATATCACCACACTGCCTATGATGCGTGCAGCCCTCGGATATAAGTATCTTATCACCCGATTTAAGGTTATCTAAAGAAAATGCCCCCTTAACCGCTTCTTCCAAAAAACCCTTATATCTTGCCATAAGAATCGAAAACGAGGTAAGAAGTATATCATCCGGCACCTGTTCGGCAACCTTATTAAACACCTGACTGTCAGTTATTACAAGTGACGGTTTGATACCAATATTATTAAGCATTTCCGCCACCTGATTTTCCTTAACCACAATTGACGGAATACCGTTATCAAGCAAATCCCTTATCACCTGCTGCTGTGGAAGTATAAGTCTTCCCTTAGGTGCAGCTTTATCTATCGGAACAACCAGCATAACCGGATTTTTATCTGTCAACAAATCCGACACAAGATATGTATTATACTTCTTATTGCTGTCTACTGTAAAAGCAATTTTTTCTTTTAACTGATCAATATTTTTCTTATCCTTAGCACTGACCAGAACTGCATTCTCGTCAGCGGACAATCTTATCATATCGCGTACTTCCAGCAAATCGCACTTATTATAAACCAATAAATAGTTTATATTCTTTTCTCTGAATATATCTATTATCTCATAATCAGGTGGTGTAAGTCCAACCGTTGCATCTACAATAAGGACGGCAATATCCGTTTTGTTCAATACCTGCTTAGTTCTTTTTACTCTCAGTTCTCCAAGTTTACCTTCATCATCAAAGCCCGGTGTATCTATAATAAGCACCGGTCCTATAGGAAGAAGCTCCATAGACTTAGTCACAGGATCGGTAGTAGTTCCCATTACCTCAGACACTACCGAAAGTTCCTGATTTGTTACGGCATTAACAACGCTTGACTTACCCGCATTACGTCTTCCGAAAAAACCTATGTGAATTCTGTTTGCCTGTGGTGTATCGTTCATGTTGGTGCTCCTTTCAAATCGGTGCTCCCTAAAATCTAAAATCTCTGCTTCCGTTTTCTTCCATTTTCTTAATATATTCCATGCAAGTCTTTCTTACATTCTCTTTAGGAATATTATTAAGTTCTGCTTCTATCATAGCTTCACCGATTTTCTTAGTATCTTCGCTTGCGTAATCTATAAGATATTCCTTAAGAGTCATAAGTGCATTAGGATGACAACAGTTCTGTATCTGTCCGGTCTTACAAAGGCTCATGAATCTGTCTCCGGTTCTTCCTGCTCTGTAGCAGGCTGTACAGAAGCTCGGTATATGTCCGCTTTCCATCAGCCATTTTACAACCTCATCTAAGGTTCTTTGGTCTGATACGTCAAATTGTTCCGTATCGTGCGGTCTTTCTTCCTCGGTGTATCCTCCTACAGAGGTACGTGAACCTCCGCTTATCTGGGATATACCTACCTGAAGCATTCTTGCTCTTACCTGCTCATTTTCTCTGGTAGAGATAATCATACCCGTATAAGGTACAGCAAGTCTGATACACGCAGCAATCTTAGTAAAAATCTCGTCTGATATTGAATTATCAAATGCATCAGGATCTATATCATCTGCCCGCTTAACTCTCGGTACACTTATGGTATGAGGTCCTACTCCGTGTACGGCCTCCAGATGTTCAGCATGCATTATAAGCCCTGCAAATTCATATTTGTAACCCTCAAGTCCGAATAAAACTCCAAGTCCGACATCATCTATACCGCCTTCCATTGCTCTGTCCATAGCCTCGGTATGATATGCATAATCATGTTTAGGGCCTGTAGGATGAAGTTCCTCATATCCCTTTTTGTTGTAAGTCTCTTGAAATAAAATATATGTACCTATTCCGGCGTCCTTAAGCTTTCTGTAATTTTCTACGGTAGTAGCCGCAATATTAACATTTACTCTTCTTATATCACCGTTTTTATGATGCACGCTGTAGATAGTTTTTATACTCTCAAGTATATATTCTATAGGATTATTTACAGGATCTTCTCCGGCTTCTATTGCAAGTCTCTTGTGTCCCATATCCTGAAGTGCAACAACCTCATTATATATCTCTTCCTGTGTAAGCTTCTTTCTGGCAATATGAGTATTTTTGATGTGATACGGACAGTAAAGACAACCGTTCACACAGTAGTTTGACAGATAAAGAGGTGCAAATATAACTATTCTGTTGCCATAAAAAGCAAGTTTAATCTCCTCTGCCACCTCGTACATACGCTCAATCTTGTCCGGCATCTCACAGGCAAGAAGCACGGAAGCCTCTCTGTGTGTTAATCCTTCACAATGCCAGCCATCCTTAGTCTTTTGTGGTCTCGCTTTCTCAAGAATCTCATCAATAAGCTCAACATTATCCTTGTTTGCCTCTGCATAATCAAGGGTCTTTCTTATCTCTTCATCATTAATAAATTCCTCAGCCTTTAAGGATTTGGGATTGTACATATCTTTTCTCCTTTTTAATCACATTCTTATCTACTCTACTACCTGAACTTTAATCATATTTGTTTTTCCGGTTATGCCAAGCGGAACACCGGCAGTCATAACAACAGTATCATCAACATCTATCATACCAAGCTTTTTACCTGCTGCTATAGCATGGTCAAAAAGTTCGAATATCTCATTTTTCTCTTCGATTTTAACAGGATGTACTCCCCAGGAAAGATTAAGCTGTCTGCATACCCTCTCATCTGTTGAACCGGCCAAAATGTCGCATGACGGTCTGTAACGACATATCATTCTTGCCGAAGTTCCCGACTTTGTAACTGTGACTATAGCCTTTGCATTTAAGTCCATAGCAGTCGTACAGGTTGCATGACATACAGCATCCGTAACATTAGGATTAACCGCCCTGTCAAAGCTGAAAAATCTTTTTCTGTAGTCGATGTCCTCCTCTGTTCTTTCTGCAATTCTTACCATTGTTTTTATGGCTTCAATAGGATATAAACCTGCTGCCGTCTCACCGGAAAGCATAATAGCACTGGTACCGTCATATATGGAATTAGCCACATCCGTTGTCTCGGCTCTTGTAGGTCTTGGATTCTTCATCATGGAATCAAGCATCTGCGTAGCAGTTATAACCTGCTTGCCCGCATTATATACCTTCTTAATTATCATCTTCTGTATTACCGGCACATCCTCGCCCGGAATCTCTACACCCATATCGCCCCTGGCAACCATAATACCATGTGAAGCAGCAATTATCTCATCAATATTATCAACACCCTCGGCGTTCTCAATCTTAGCAATGATATTTATTCCTTTGGCACCATTATCATCCAAAAGATTCCTTATCTCAAGCACGTCCCTTGCCGAGCGTACAAAAGAAGCAGCGATAAAATCAACCCCCTGTTTGATTCCGAACATAATATCATTTACATCCTTCTCACTCATATACGGCATATTAAGATGTACTCCCGGTACATTTACACCCTTATGATTGGATACATAGCCGCCATTGATTACATCACATATTATATCCGTATCCCTGATATCTTTTACATGAAGCTCGATAAGACCGTCATCAATAAGAATCCTTGTTCCAACCTCTATATCCTCAGGAAGCTTCTCATATGTAATATGTGATATATGCTTGTCTCCCATTACATCTCTTGTTGTAAGAGTGAACTCCTGACCTGCTTCAAGCATGACTTTTCCGTCCTCAAAGTTACCTGTTCTTATCTCAGGTCCTTTGGTATCTAAAAGAATGGCAATCTGCTTACCTTCTTCTTTTCTAAGTTTCTTCACCATGTCCATACGTCTTTTTTGTTCCTCATATGTACCATGTGAGAAGTTAAGCCTTGCTACATCCATACCCTCATCAATAAGTGCCTTCAAAACATTTTCATCATCTGTAGATGGTCCAAGTGTGCATATAATCTTTGTCTTTCTCATATAAAGCTACCTCTTTTCATTAAATGATATTTATTTTAATATCCAATGATTTCAGACTCACTGTAATATATCTTTGCTCAAAACTTTTATATGATTTGAACATACATATTTATAGTATAACATTATGCGCTCGAAAATCAACTACAAATACGCTATAACTTATCTCGATTATCGTCATGAAAAGTTTTCTTGTCAAAGTATCACTTGCACCGGCGAAACGATACCTTTCCTCGTATTATACATAATTTATTTGACAAATATTCACAACACATTTACAATTAAAATATATTAATTCTGAAAGGAAAAATTATGAAAATAAAATTAAAAAAGCTTATGATTGCAGCCTTAATGACTATATTATGTATAACCTCTCTTACAGGCTGTAACAGCAGTCCGAAAAATTTCACATATAATAATCTTACTGTAACTCTCAACAAATCATTTAAAGAAGAATCTCATTCCGGCTTTGATTTATATGCAGCAAGTGAAAATGTTATCTTTTCCGTAGTTGAGGAAAGTGAAGAAGAATTAGAGTATTCCGGCTATGCCATCATTAATTTAAAAGCTTACTGCGATGAAATCCTGTTGCTTAACGGAGTATCAAGTGATGAATTAAAGCAACGCAATGACTACTATTATTTCATAAATACAAGAACCATATCAGGAGCAAGCTATACATATGTACACTGTATGTACTACGGAAGCGGCTCATACTGGATATGTGAGTTTGTATGTAAGACAAAAAGCTATAAAAAATATGAGGACAGAATCTTTAAATGGGCAGATTCTGTAACGATTAAATAACATTTATAAACTATAATCGAAAGGTGAATATTATGTATAAGGTAGATTTTGACAAGCCATGCAAGGTGTATTTTATGGGCATAGGCGGTATTAGTATGAGCGGTCTTGCAGAAATACTTCTTCAAAGAAACTTCAATGTATACGGCTCAGATGTCAAGGAGTCTGATATTGTCCGAAAGCTTAAAGACTTAGGTGCAGTAATTAATATCGGTCAGGTAAAAGAAAATATAACCGATGATATTGAGCTGGTTGTATATACAGCTGCTATAAGCAAGGATAATGAAGAATATCTTGAGGCATTAAACAGGAAAATCCCAATGCTTACGAGAGCAGAGCTATTGGGGCAGGTTATGAATAATTATAAGTATTCACTCGCCATAAGCGGAACACACGGCAAAACCACAACCACTTCAATGATGACACACATACTGCTTTGTGCGGATACAGATCCAACTATATCAATCGGCGGTATGCTCGATGCAATAGATGGTAATATCAGAGTCGGAAAATCCGATTACTTCGTAACCGAAGCATGTGAATATACGAACAGCTATCATGCATTTAATCCATACATAAGTATTATATTAAATGTTGATGAGGACCACCTTGACTTCTTCTCCGGCATAGATGAGATAGTTGAGTCATTCAAGACTTTTGCAGAAAAATTAAATAATAATGGTCTTCTTGTAATTAACGGAGATATGGAACACAAGGATAGAATCATATCTGATTTAAAGTGTAATATCATAACCTTCGGATTAAATACGGATAATGACTATAGTGCAACGGACATAAGCTTTGATGAAGAAGGACGTCCTACATACAAGCTTGTCAAACACGGCGAGATATCTGATGAGATAGTTCTTCATTCAACAGGTATACACAATGTTATCAACTCATTGTCTGTCATAGCCGTATCAGAATACCTTGGCATAGGCATGAAGTATATAAAAGAAGGACTTTATAACTGCACCAGTGCAAAAAGACGTTTTGAACATAAAGGTGTAACTGATGAGGGTGTAATAATAGTTGATGATTATGCACACCATCCGACAGAAATTGCCGCTACACTTAATGCAGCAAAAAATACTCCTCACGAAAAATTATACTGTGCTTTTCAGCCTCATACATATACCAGAACCTACGCACTGCTTGACAGCTTCGCCGAAGCACTTAAAGAATGTGACTGTGTTTTACTTGCAGACATATATGCCGCAAGAGAAAAAGATACCGGAATGGTTTCCTCTAAAGATCTTTGTGACAAAATTAATGCTCTGGGAGGAAATGCAGTATACCTGAAAGACTTTTTGTCAATAGAAAATTTTGTCAAAAAAAATTGCAAAAAAAATGATTTGTTGATAACTATGGGAGCAGGAGATATTGATACTGTTGGAATCTCCCTCTTAAAAAAATAATTATCCACATTATCCACAGGTCTGTTTGAAGGAATCAAATCAAGCAGACCTTATTTTATTGGTTAACATAAGTTATATCTTGATATAGTAAAATCAGAAGATAATCAGAAGTAAAAATATTATGGAAACATCATGTCCACATTATCCACTTTTTCCACAAAATTTTATTAACCACTCCAAGAAATTATGTTCGATTGCATTTTATTTTTGCTATGCTATAATCATCATTGCATTAGCAAAAAGGGGATATGCAAAGTATGAAAACTATAACAATTTCAACTGAAAATAGCGAGACATATTCTTCTATTTCAAACTTTTTTATTGATTATTATATGACGGATGCAAATGGGGAATTCGTGAAGGTATACCTGTATCTTGTGAGGTTATTAAATAAGAATTCCAACATTTCCATAGCCGATATAGCTGACCATTTTAATCTGACTGAAAAAGATATATGCCGTGCTATCAAGTATTGGATTGCAAAAGATGTAATAAAGCTTAATTATGACGGCAAAGGACACCTTAACGGTATAGTGCTTCTCCCTCTTCATAATCCGAATGAGGAAATTATGACTCATGATACCGATATGATGTCAATACTTATGAATGAAACATCTGATACCGGTATTGCTCAAAGCACTGCCACAGAGGATATGCTTAGTAAACCTCCTTATACCAATACTAAGACCGGTCATAAAATATCTATTGTTCCAAAGTTGGATTTTTCCAAAGAGGACTTTCCTATGGATAAGGTAGATTTAACCGAACCGCAAAAGAAGAAGTTTTCCAAGGAACTGCTTGAAAGTAAAACCAATGATGAAGACTGGTCCGACATAGTATATCAGGTGGAAACATTATTCGGCAAACAGGTATCCTCAAGAGACGTGGAAACCTTACTATACATATATGATTCGCTCAAGTTTAATATTGATTTGTTTGAATATTTAATTGAATATTGTGCAACTATGGGCAAGAAAAACTGCCGCTATATGGAGGCTGTAGCTATCGCCTGGTATAAAGATGGCATAAGAACCCGCGATGAAGCCAAAGAGCAGTCCTTAATAACCAACAGTATAGCAAGAACCGTATTTAAGACACTTGGCATAAGATACCACACACTGACTAATGTTGAACTTGCATACATTAATACATGGAACAAGGATCTTGGATTCTCTGAAGAGATAATCAAGAGAGCATGTGAAAAGGCTGTTATAAATAATGCAATTAACTTTGGTTATATAGACACTATACTGAATAACTGGAATAAAAACGGCGTGCGTACTCTGGCTGATATTGACAATATGGACAAGCTTTACGCAGCCAAAAAACAGAATTCCGTTAAATCCGGCAGCAATGTAAAAGCCAAAAGCGGATTTAACAATTTTCCTCAGACAAAGCTTGATGATGAATTAGACGAAATGGAAAAATTATTCCTGAAAGAGGTTAATGCTAAATGACATATGAAAAATTAAGTATCGTAGATATACTGCATGGTTATGAACAGACACGACTCAAAAATTCACGTATTGAACAGGACAGGCGGTCTGAAGTATACAAAAAACTGCCCCGTATAAAAGAACTTGACGAAGAAATACGGCTGTCATATCTAAATGCTGCCAAAATGGGAATTAATAATAAGGCAACAGATGATATAGAAAAAATAAAAAACAAAGCCAAAGAACTAAGCCATGAGAGAAGCCTGCTTCTTACCTCATCCGGATATCCTGCAGATTACCTTTCACCCATATATGATTGTCCGGTATGCCAGGATACAGGTTTTGTAAACCAACAAAAGTGTTCCTGCTTCAGAATGAAAATAATTGACGCATTATATATACAGTCCAATATGCAGAATGTATTCGAAAAGGAAAATTTCGGAACATTTTCAACCCAATATTACAGCAAGGAAGTTCCGGAGTCAAAGGGCTACTCTCCTTACGATAATATCATAAGCATATTAGAGCGGGCACATAATTTCATAGATTCGTTTGATAAGAAAAATACAGCCGGTATATTGATATACGGAGAAACCGGTTTAGGAAAAACATTTCTTACAAATTGTATTGCAAAGGAATTATTGGACAGAGAACACAGTGTTTTTTATCTGTCAACCAACGAACTTTTTGACCAGATATTATCCAATTACATTATGAACAATAATCCTGATTACGAGGATCTATACAACTATCTATATACCTGCGAGCTTCTTATAATTGATGATTTAGGTACTGAACTTACAAATAATTTTGTCAGGTCACAGCTTTTTGAAATAATTAATAAGAGGGAAATATCAGGAAGGAAGACTCTTATCTCAACAAATCTTTCCATGAAGGATTTGAGGGACAGATATTCTGAGAGGATAATGTCACGTATAATTGATAATTATACTGTGTTTAATATATATGGTGACAATATAAGATACCAAAAAAGAAAAAATGCTATTAATCAAGCAAATTAAACTATGGAGGAAAAGCAAATGCCGGATACAAGCAATCTAATCAATTTACCAGTTGGAAAGTTAGGTATTATACCTTTGGAGAGCTCCACTGTCATAGGTGAGAAAATCGACAAATACATCGTAAGATGGAGAAAGGAAAGACATAACGAGCATAAGGACAACCTTACATTTACCGGTTATGACAAAGATTCATATATCTTAGAAGCATCATGTCCGCGTTTCGGTTCGGGTGAGGCTAAGGGAATGCTCAAGGAATCAGTAAGAGGAACTGACCTTTATCTTTTGGTAGATGTCATAAATCACAGCATAGAATACTCTATCTGTGGCATTAAGAATAAGATGTCACCGGATGACCATTACAGTGATTTAAAGAGAATTATAGCAGCTATAGGAAGTAAGGCAACCAAGTTAACCGTTATTATGCCATTCTTATATGAAAGCAGACAGCATAAGCGTTCAGGCAGGGAATCCCTTGACTGTGCCGTTGCACTTCAAGAACTTGTTGCAATGGGTGTAGATAATATCATTACATTCGACGCCCACGACCCAAGAGTAGTGAACGCAATCCCTTGCTGTGGTTTTGAGAACATTATGCCTACTTATCAGTTCATCAAAACCCTGCTCAGTACAACTCCTGATTTAGATCTTGACAAGGAGCATATAATGGTTATAAGCCCTGATGAAGGCGCCATGAACAGAGCGATTTACTTCGCCAACCATCTCGGGGTAGATGTAGGTATGTTCTACAAAAGACGTGATTACACAACCATTGTAAACGGCAAAAATCCTATTATCGCACATGAATTCTTAGGTGATTCGGTAGAAGGAAAGGATGTAATTATAATAGATGATATAATTGCTTCCGGTGAAAGCATGTTAGATGTCGCAAAACAACTAAAGGAAAGAAAGGCAAGAAGAGTATATTGTCTTGCAACATTTGGATTATTTACAACCGGTCTTGAGATTTTTGATGAATATCATCAGAAAGGCATCATAGAAAAAGTAATTACCACTAACCTCACATACCAAAGACCTGACTTATTTGAAAAGCCATGGTATGAATCAGCAGATTTAAGCAAATATATCGCAATACTTATAGACCACTTGAATCACAATGCTTCAATAAGCTCATTGCTTGACCAGTCAGAGCGTATTCAGGCACGTATTCAGGAATACAAAAGAACGGGAACCATAACTCCTAATTACAAAGCACCGGAGTTAACCGATTAAGCAACAAACACTTAAAAGGCGCGGCAACAGCCACGCCTTTTATCTATCCCGGATCAGCCGATATTTAACCGACTGTATTTATCACGTGTGGCAAGTCCACCACGTATATGACGTTCTGATTTGTTAACATCAAGCACTTTGCGGACATTCTGTGCAAGAGCCGGATTTATCTTAGGAAGCCTGTCCGCAGCGTCCTTATGAGCCGTGGATTTACTTACTCCAAATTCCTTTGCTGCCTGTCTTACCGTAGCATTATTGGCAACTATGTATTCTCCGATGTTCAAAACCCTCTCCTCGATATATTCTCTCAATATTATTATCCTCAAATAACCTCATTTTTACAGTTTATGCAATGGAATTATCTGATAGTACATTTTATGGTATTTAAAATATCTCAAGGTTGTGATAAAATTAAATAAGCATTTAAGCTTTTATATAATTAAGGGGTAGCATATTGAGAAGAAAAAGAAAAATCATATTTACCACAGTGCTTGTAATTATTACAGCCTTGTTATGTGGAAGTATATTTTTAAAAAAACATAAAGACAAGAAAAAAACCGAGCCTGCTAAAGCCTCATTCGAGGTTAATGGTCTTTCATTTGATTTTTCCATAGAATCTTTTGCTCGTATCAACGAAGAGACCGGAGAGGTTACCATACCTACTGTGGAATTCCCGGAAAATCCCGATAAGGTTGACCTTACTCTTGAACTTATATATCAGAATCCGGAATATCCGGCAGGCTGCGAAGCAATGGCACTTACAATGCTTCTTAATTATTATGGCTATAACCTCGATAAAAATACCATAATTGACAATTATCTTATATATTCCGAAGAAAATTATCTGCAAGGTTATAAAGGTCGTCCTGACATATCTCCGGGCGGAGGCTGTTATGCACCTGCCATAACAAATACGACGAACAGATTTTTAATCGATAAAAAAAGTAAATATACCGCCAAAAATATAAGCGGAACGGAGTTAACGGATTTATTTCCGTATATTGCACATGGATACCCTGTACTTGTATGGTCTACAGTCGGGCTAAATCCATGCCGTAAGGCATCCTACATATATAAATACGGTGACACGGATTATACGTGGGTTTACAATGAACACTGCGTAGTGCTGACAGGCTATGATACAAACGAAAACACTGTAACAGTGTACGACTCCATAGATGGAATAATGACATATAATACTGCTGATTTTCAAGCCATATATGATGATATGTGGAAAATGTCTGTAGTGCTTGAGCCAAGGTAGACGTCTTGCTGTATAACTCATAAAATGACAGATGACCAACGACAACTTATGTATATTATTGTCGTTGGCCATCTGCCAATTTTATGCCGAAAATACAGCTTTTTAATTATATATTAGTCTACAGTTACAAATACTTTAACAGATTTACCGGATTCTACATCTTTAATTGTTATTGTAGTTGAACCCGACGAAGCCGGAGTAATACCAAGAGTAGCAACTAACTCTAAATCTCCATAGACTTCCCATTCACCAACCCATTCACATGATACAACTCCTGCATTTGCAGCATCAACTTCATAAGTCAGGCCTCCCTCAGATTCAGATGAAGAAAATATCTTTATCTCCTTTTTATCACTTCCGCTTATATGAAGCACTGTATCACTTACAAACATTTCGGAGCTTCCCTGACCTGAAGCAGTTGTATTGAAGAAGTTAATCAATCCGTCATATGCTGAATATGCTCCTACAGACTCTTCATAATCATCAATCTGTGATTGTAAATCACTATTTTTCGACTCAAGCTCTGATACCTGAGATTTATAGTCTTCTATACTACTGTCCTTATCATCAATCTGTGATTCATAATCATCTGTCAGATTAATTTTATCAATCTCCAGTTGTTCCTTCTCTGATTTAAGTTCATCTATTCTGTCATTATAATGAAGATATCCCCATACACCTACGCCGGCCATACCAAGTATTAATATAATTGATATAACTATATATGCTATAACTCCACCGCCTAATTTGCCTTTCTTTTCCTTGGACTGTTTCGGTTGTTTTGGCTGCTTAGGCTGTTTTGGTTGTTTTGGTGTTTTACCTTGCGGAATCATTCCCTGTGGCTGTGGTGCCATAGGTGGAACACCCTGTGGATTCATCCCCTGTGGCTGTGGTACCATAGGCGGAACACCCTGTGGATTCATCCCCTGCGGTTGTGGTGCCATAGGTGGAACGCCCTGCGGGTTCACTCCCTGCGGCTGTGGCGCCATAGGCTCTTCCTCCTTAGGCTGTGGTGTAACAGGCTGTTCCGGATTCCTTAAATCAGATGTAAGCACTGTAGTGCTTTCCTCATTTATTTCCTCATTAACAACTTCTTCTTTTTCTTCTTCCATAACATACCTCCATATAAATACTTGTATAGTTATATTTTACTTCAAAATCAGCAACTGTCAATTAATTCTAATGTTTCAACTTTCCTAAAAACTCCTGCATACGTGAATTATCTGAATTAAACACTTCCTCCGGCGTACCTTCTACTGCTATTACGCCCTTATCCATAAAGATAATCCTATTGGAAATATTTTTAGCAAATGACATCTCATGAGTAACAATAACCATAGTCATCTTATCTTCTGCCAGAGATTTGATAACCTTAAGAACTTCTCCTGTAAGCTCCGGATCAAGTGCCGATGTCGGTTCATCAAAGAATAAAACCTTCGGTTTTAATGCCAAAGCTCTGGCTATGGCAACACGCTGCTGCTGACCTCCTGATAATTGAGACGGATAATAATCTTCTTTGTCAGATAATCCCATCTTTGCCAACAAAACACGAGCTTCATCTATAACTTCATGCTTATCTCTCTTCTGCACATGTACAGGAGCATCAATAAGATTCTGCATGACAGATTTATGCGGAAAAAGATTAAAATTCTGAAATACAAGTCCGAAGTATTTCTTAATCTCCTTAAGCTTTGCCGGCTTTGCATACTTTACAATGCCGTTCTCAGCGCTTGCAGCTTCCTCACCCATATATTTTAAAACACCGGAATCCATAGTTTCAAGCATTGTAGCTATCCTAAGCAAGGTAGATTTACCGGAACCCGATGGTCCTATGATGGATAAAACCTCACCTTCTTCAACCTTAAGAGATATATCCTCTAAAACCTGAAGGTCACCAAATGATTTTTTAATGTTATTCATTTCAAGATATGTACTTGTATCACTCATTTATGAACCTCCATTTAATAGTAATTAAGCCTTTTTTCGAGCTTGCGCATAACAAACGATACAAGTAAATTAAATACATAGTAAAAAAGTGCTGCAACCGCAAAAGGCACAAGTGTAGTATTAGACGATGCAATCTGCTTGGCAATTGTGAACATTTCCACATAAGATACCGTAAAAGCAAGCGAGGTATCCTTTACAAGAGTTATGACCTCATTCGTAACAGCAGGAAGTATAACTCTTATAACTTGAGGCAAAATAATCTTGAAAAAGGTCTGAACTTTATTAAATCCCAATATATGCGCCGCCTCATACTGTCCGACAGGTATTGCATTTATTCCCGAACGATAAATCTCTGCAAAATAAGCCGCATAATTAATGGAAAATCCCACAATAATAGCCGGAAATCTCCAATCATTTATAGGCTTACCCGCCAGAAAATACGGTCCGTAAAGAACAACCATTAACTGCAGCATAAGCGGTGTTCCTCTTAAAATCGAGATAAAGAAACCCGTTATACCACTTAATATTTTATTTTTAGACATACGTCCAAACGCCACAATCCATCCAAGCGGAAGCGCAAATACAAGTGTAAGCGAAAAAATCAATATTGTCGACAGCATTCCGACAGAGATTTTCTCAAGCATGGTTAAAAAATCCATATACTACCCCTAAATCATTCTATTCACAGTAATAATCAATCTAATACTTAAACAAACATTTATCTTACAATTATGGTTTAAGACAAGTCATGTCTGATAAACCATACTTTTCAGCAAGCTCATCAAACTTGCCGTTTGACTTTAACTCCTTCAATGCAGAGTTAACCTTATCACGCATCTCTGTATTACCAAGCTTAAAGCCGACTCCATACTGTTCAGAATTAAGATGCTCATCAAGGATTATAAAGTCATCACCACGACCGCTTATCTGATACTGAGCTACACCTATATCCATTGCAACAGCATCTACTGAACCTGCTTGAAGCTCTATAAAAGCGGTATTATAATCAGCAAATTCCTGAAGTTTCTTAAATGTATCTGCCAATTCCTTCTGTCCCTCCTCATCAGACAGAAGTTCAAGTGCTGCTGAAGCAGCCTGAACACCAACAACCTTGTCAGTCAGGTCAGACAAACTATTAATACCGGCATCTGCCTTAACAACAATAACCTGACTATTGTCAACATAAGGTACAGACCACTCGTAAGCATCCTCACGTCCATTGATTGTAAAACCATTCCAAATACAGTCGATAGAGCCTGAATTAAGCTCATTATCCTTATTGTCCCATGCTATAGGCTGTTTCTTTAGCTCCCATCCGTTTATCTTACATACCTCTTCTGCAAGTTCAAGATCAAATCCCGTATATTCGCCATTATCATCCATATAACCATAAGGTGGATATTCCGCATCAAAACCGACTGTAAAAGTCTTATTTTCCTCTTTCTTTCCGCAACCTGCCAATAAAGAAACAACTGTACCAACAGCAAGCAAGCCACACATCAATTTCTTCTTTAAATTCATTATCTTCTCTCCTTAATAATAATTTTATCGTGATAATATATTAGCACACTAAAGTGTACAAACCACCGACTTATAATAACATACAGCGACTTTTGCGTCAATTGATATCTGTATTAAAAGTCCCTATAATTGTCGAATATTAGGGATATTATTAAGATAAAAAACGATTGACTGTAAGCATAAAATTATATATACTAAAAAGGAAATTTATTTCACAAAAATGAAAAAAGGAGGTGTTTATCTATGCGTCGCAATGAGTTATCAGAATGTGAATTAATAGTTATGAAATGCGTATGGGATGGCAACGGAGACATCACATGTGCAGAAGTTATAGAAAAGCTCAAAACAAAATACGGACTTGATTACGCTGAAACCACTGTTTATACATTCTTAAAGAATCTTAAAAACAAAGGTTTCCTTGAAACATATAAAGATAGAATTACTCGCTTTAGACCTATCAGGTCAGAAGAAGAATACAGAGATGATATGTTAAAGAAATCTATAGACTTCTGGTTTGATGGTTCAACGTCACAATTAGTCTCAGCCGCAGTTAAGACAAAAAAGATAAGTGACAAAGAAAAGTCAGAGCTTCAAAAATTAGTTAAAAAACTTAAATAATTAAAAATTATTAATCCCGGGTGTAGGTCGTCAAACATCACCCGGGATTAACTTTGTATAGAAAATCTATGCGTCCAAATTATTAATATGAATATGATACAGATATTGACATCGTAACATCACTTGCATTATGTATATATACCTTATGTGTTCCTGTCTGTGTAACACTAAATGTGTGTACTATATTACCACTTCCTGATGCATATCTTATTACTCCATCCGGCTGTAAGATGCCGATTCTGAAAGTTTTGTTTGTTGGAGATGCTGCTCCTCCGATATTTATGGTACCACCTGAAGTAAGTGAAATTCCTCCGGATAAGCCAGATTTACCTGCTTTTAGAGTCTGGAGCATATTTCCTATAGTATTTATAGAATATACTTCATCTAATTCAACAAATTCTTCTCCCTGTAACAAAAGTTCTTTAAGTGTTACAGTTTCCTCTTCATAATCATCATCAAATGTACCATCTTCATTTCCATTACCTGCTAACCCATCATTACCGTCTTCAGCATATACCACAAAATTACTCATTAACAATGTGAAAACTGTGATAAATACAAGAAATTTTTTCTTCATTCGTTTTCCTCCTTTTTCACTATATAAATATATAGAATTTCTATGAAATTAGTATAATTATTTTTTCATAATTCGTCAATGTGAATTTATCAATTATTTCCAACAATAATCATATTTTAATTATACTATTGGTACCTTAATAATCAATATGCATAAGAAATTGAAATATTAATATCAGTATCACTTTCATTTATAATTAATATCTTGTATTCTCCGGATTGTGCTATTTCAAAATTATATCCTACAATTGTATCATTTGATATATATCTTATAGAATCATCAGGCTGAATTATTCCTATTTTTACTTTTTTATTTAGAGGTTCGACTATATAAGCAATATCTAAATTTATATTTTTTTCTAAATATATCTCTGAAGAAATGCCACTTTCTCCAACTCTTAAATCTCCGGTAATAATTCCAGATATATCTGTTGAAGCTATAGTAGATAATTCTATAAATTCAGCACCATTTTTCTCGATTTCACTTAAGTTCAAGACTTCTTCATCATATATATCTTTACAATTTACCTCACTTTCAGCAACCATTTTTGCAGTATTAAAAAACACATTTAAATATAATTTATTAGATATATCAGATACGATATATACAAACATAATACTGATTATTAACGTAATTAACTCTAATCCTCTAACAATCCCCTTTTTATCTTTTATCCTTTTTTCCTCTGCCATGCGTTTTTCACGCCATATAAGTTCATCTTTACCTGTTTTAAAATGTGAAACCAATCTATTATATTTAGTCATTACACCATCCAAAGTCTTATATAGATATCCAAAATATACATCCTGATTTATCTCACCTATTGTACAGCATTTATCATCGCAGCTTGCTTCAGACCATTTGTCCACATCTTTTTCAAGAATCCATACCAAAGGATTAATCCAATGTATACACCTTGCTATCGTACTTAACGGTTTCCATATAAAATCCCATTGTTTATTGTGTAATAGCTCATGTGTAAGCAGCACCCTCATATATTCATCCTCTATATCATCTATGGGAAAATATATGACAGGATTTATAACACCATATGTAATAGGGCTGAATACAGCATATGACCTATATACGCTAACCCTTCTTTTTACTTTGAATTTCTTAGACAAGCGTTCCTTATTTGTATTTATCTCAAGCTCTGCCGGTATTCTGCATCTGCATATATTCCTTAAATCAATATATTCCTTTAGTAATTTGACGGCTTCAATAATAAAAAGCAATACAATAATCAAAAAAAACATCTTAAGAACTTTGTCAATATATCCTGTAGAAAAAAGAAATGCACTATTCCTTAATGACATATTTCTATCTCTAATAATCATAACTATAAAAATTGATGGAATAAAATAAGATACCAGAACAATCTTAAGCGCAAAATTAATTACCTTTGTATGCAGATATTTTTTCCCCACTCTGCAGAACAAAATCCAAACAATCGACATAATGGTTCCTGTTACACCTGAACTCAAAATTAATAATGTAATACTGTTTATAATCCCCATGTATTTATCCTCATAGTCTTATCATTAGTGTGTAAAAACTCATTGTTTATCTTTTAACAATCCACTTTCCACCTTTTTTAGCTCCTTTTTAGCTCCTTTTTAGCTCCTTTTTAGCTCCTTTTTTCTAAAAATGTATCATACAGAAATAGCCTTGATATAATACAACTTTGCTCATTATGCATTTCATACTCCTGTTTCAAAAAAACATTTTCTTCGCAAAAAACGATATTAATATATCTTTATTCTCATTTATAAAAATCATTATCAAATATGCTAATGCATTCAAGAATGACGCAACATTGTGCAATAGATTTTTTATCTTTTAAAAAAGCTCTTATCAGTATATTGCTATTTTCATATATGATTTGTCAACTAATTTCTATTATCTGTAAGACTCTGAAATATGTACACTCAATTAAATATTTTTTTAATCTAATAAGCATATGAAATAGAAATCTCTACATTCTCACCACTATTATTTAATACATATATTCTATATTTTCCAGACTGCGTTATTAAAAAATCATATCCTATGATTGTATCATTTGATATATATTTTATAACTCCATCAGGAAAAATAATTCCTATTTTAACTTTTCTATCTTGCGGCTCCACTATAAAGGCAAAATTTAAATTTATATTTTCATCTAAATATATATCTGAGGAAGCTCCACTTTCTCCAGTTCTTAAACTTCCTGTAACAATTCCTGAAGTATCTGTTGATACTATGGTAGACAAATCTTTAAATTCAACACCATTTTTTTCAAGCTCACTAAGGTATAATATTTCTTCATCATATAAATCTTTATATTCTGTCTCATTCTCAGCAACTTTCTTTGTAGTGTTTAAAAACACTTTAAAATATAATTTATCCGATACATCAGCCACTGTATATATAAATAAACAACTGATTATTATTGCAACGGTCTCCGATATTATTGTTACAATCTTTCTGTCTTTTATCTCGCTTTCCTCTGCCATACGTTTTTCACGCCATTGCAGTTCTTCTTCACCACTTTTAAAATGCGATACCAATCTGTTGTATTTTATTATTATCCCATCGAGGGTTTTATTCAAATATTTAAAATAAGTTCCCTGCTCAATCTCACCTTTTGTACAGCATTTATCGTCGCAGCCTGCTTCTGACCATTTGTCTACTTCCTTTTCAAGAAACCATGCTAACGGATTAATCCAATGTATGCATTTTGTAATAGTGCTTAACGGCTTCCATATAAAGTCATATTGTTTATTATGGAATAATTCATGTGTAAGAAGCACATTCAAATATTCACTCTCTATATCATCAACCGGAAGGTAGATAGCAGGTTTAATTATTCCATATGTAAATGGGCTGAATACAGCATAAGCCTTATATATTTTAACAGTTCTTTTCACTTTGAATTTCTTTGATAATTCAAGTTTTCTGGCAGTAATATCTAATTCCACAGGCATTCTGCTTTTGCATACATTTCTTAGTCTAAGATAATCTATAATAACTTTTCCGATCTCTATAATAAAAAGACATAAGATTATTATCATAAATACATTTAAGCCTGTCTCTATATATTTTGTAAAATATAAAAATGCACTGTTCCTTAAGATTAAGACTTTGTCCCTCACTATCATTATCAGGAACATAGATGGTATATAAAATGAGATTAACACAATTTTTAAAGAAAAATTTATTACTCTGGTATGCAGATAATTCTTACCTATTTTACAGAATAAAATCCATATAATCGTCATTATCGTTCCTGTTACACCTGAACTCAAAATTAAAAGTGCAATAATACTTGTTATTCCCATGTGCATTCCCCTTACCTTTATCATTAGTATAAAAACATCTTATGTCAATTTTACGCTTTTTTCTATGAACTTCAATAGTGGGTTTAAGTTATTTTATAACCATAAAATAAAAACCTATTTTTTAAATATTATCATTTTGCTTATAATATAGTTAAGCACTATGACTACAATCTGAGCTATAACTTTGATAATAATACTTGGGAATCCAAGCCACGTTATGAAAATAAATAAGATTAATTCTTCAATGACAAGAGTTATTATTCTGCCACCATAAAACGAAAGCATTTGTGTAACAAACGCTTTCGTTCCTTCGGTTTTTGATTCAAAAACCCATATTCTATTAGTAATAAAAGCAAATAATACAGTTATAATCCATGAAAGAATATTAGCAATCAGTTCATTTATACCACATTTTACGTTAAATAAAGCAAATGTACCTATACTGACAATAAAGCTTAATCCGCCAAAAAAAAGATACAATAAGACCTCTTTGTGTTTTTTATAAAAAGGTTCAAATATATTTAATATCGGTAAACTCATAAGTTTATCAAACAGGTCTCTTTTGCCTTCTTCTGTATATGATGTATTATCTGAATTATTATTATCTTTCATACTGTCTCCAATTATATTGCCGGTAACAATGTTTACTTACCTATAAGTTTATCTGCGATTCTTCCTTCTTTTTTGCCGTTATTTATATAATGCATATAATACGATGTCAGATTGTTTCCATATATTTTTTGTAAATCCTTATAATTATCCATATAATATTTAACATTAAACGCCTTATCAGCCTGACGGCCTTCTTTCATTCCGCTGTTCACAAAATGCGCCAACACAGCATTTTCATCACCGCCGTATGCCTTTTTTATATCAGGATACTTATTAATATAATAATTATAATCATATACTGCACCGTAGTCTATGCCGTTATATACGGTAGTTGCGCCTACAAGCCCCATATCTGCATTTGCGATTCTTTTTTCTTTCTTACCACTGTTTATATAATGCAGATAATATAATTTCAGATTATTTCCATACGCTTTTCTTAAATCCGGATATGCATTCTTATAATAGCTGACTATAAAATCAGCCTTGCCCACTCTTCCTTCTCTCATTCCGTTATTTACAAAATGCTGCAAAGCTTTTAAATCATCATTGCCAAACGCTATCTTAATATCAGGATATTTACTTATATAATAATTAAAATCATATACTGCACTATAATCAATGCCATTTAATACGGTAATACCGCCCTGCAACGAACATGCTGTCTTTGCATCTCTTGACTCATTTTTACCACTACTTAAATAATGCAGATAATAGCCCTTTAAATTCGTACCAAATGCCCCTCTTAAATCAGCATATCTGTTCCTGTAATAGGTAACATTAAAATCTTCTGATGCCTGACGTCCTTCGCCCATTCCATTGTTTACGAAATGCTGTAATGCTCTTGTATCATCACTTCCAAACGCATTCTTAAGGTCAGGATATTTATCTATATAATAATTATAATTATATACTGCGCTATAATCTACACCATTTAATCTCGTCACTCCGGTGCTTGTATTATTTGATGCTCCTTTCGGTATCGCACATACAGTCTTCGCATCTCGTCCCTCTTTTTTACCATTATTTATATAATGCAGATAGTATTTTTTTAAATCTGTTCCGAATACGTTTCTCAAATCGGGATATCTGTTCTTATAATATATTACATTAAAATCTTCTGATGCCTGACGTCCTTCTCTCATTCCGCTATTTACAAAATGTGCCAACGCTTTTGATGTATCCGCACCAAATGCACGCTGTAAATCACTATATTTTGTAATATAATAATTATAGTTATACACAGCACTGTAATCCACGCCTGCATATACAGTTTCATAATTCTTCACATCAATTATAAAATTAACTTTCTTTGTTCCGTTGAATCTGCCTTTACCCGTTATTGTAACTTCTGCAGTTCCGATTGAAGTATTATTGCTATACGAAAGGGTAAAATCGGTACCATTATTAAGCGTTATTCCATTATATGTTATAACAGGAATCGGTTTAACCGCAGCTCCTGTATAATTTTGATCGTCTATAGCAGATATATTACAATCAGCTATATTAACAGCCGAAGCCTTATCTGTAAAAGCCTTTATTCTCGCACAATTATCCTTGCCTCTGTCATATAAATCCACAAAGTCATCATCAGATTCAATTACATAATATGACTGACCCGGCTCGGCATAACTGTCAAATTTCAACGGACCGTTGTAACCATCACCATCAACAAATACTCCTACCTTTCCATCATAATCATCATAAAACGTAACAACTACAGAAAATCTGTCACCTTTGGAAAGCAAAACAGGAGTATTGAGTTTAATAGTATGATAGCCGGCATAACTTGTGGTTCCTGTCTGTGGTTTTATGAAAACCGGAGTTCCCGATAAAGGATTATCTGAATCAGGATTATAATACACCTGAATTTCATATCTTATTTTATCTTCAGCCAATGCTATAGATACAGCTTTCAGTTCCTCAACATCAGAGCCTTTCACCGTATATATATTAGATAAACCATATCCATTTTCAACCGTAAGAACCTGATGCGAATATCCCCCGTCATACTGATAATTAAAATCATAATTATCTGCATTATCAAATATATATACAAAGGCATCCTGTCCGGACAGACATACATCTTCGTAAGATATCCATATGTAGTCCGTGTTGCCCTCACCCCAACTGTTCTTTACAAGCCATGCACCGGGATTGTCAGGTTTACATAAAGTGCTAAATTTATCAACGCTATAATTATCATCCCAGCCTATAATCATTATACCATGATTAGATGTTGTAGTCCGTTTCTGACAATAAGCCCAATTACTGTTATCGACCTTATTATAATATGTACTCAGATTATACATTGCGCTCGATACTGCGCCATAGTTCATAATCATTCTCTTAACTTCATCACTAATTTCCATGGAAACTATATATGAATTCTGAAGATGAACCTTATCACTTTCATATGCATATTTATTATTCAATGTCATGGAAGGAGACGCATTACCATATGGTACCAAACTCTCATCTACTGCGCCCTTCCATGACGAAAGTGCAAATAAAGTGAAATAATTATTGCCTCCGATACTTAAGAAATTCTCACTATTTTCTATAGTTACATAATCATTGCTTATATTATCCAACGGATCTATAGACCTGTTATAGAAAAAATACGCCAATTGAAGCTCTGATAAATCTATATTGGACCTATTATAATATCCGTTTTTTATCAAAGTCGCCTCACCGGCACCAAGCGCAGAAAATGCCCAACAGGTTCCATCGTTTTTCTGATTTTTTACCGATGTTATATAACCGTAATTTCTTGAATCATATCTTGACGGCAATGAGCTGTTCTGGTACAGAGTTGATTGTCCGTTTGAATAAGAATCAATCCTGTAACCTGTATCAATATAATTATTTGCATAACTTTCATATGGCGTATCATCAGATGTATCATATGCCTCTATAGAAGGTTCTTCAATTTTATTCGTATTATCTTGCGCAACAACACTTAAGCTCATTCCATTTGAAAGGAACAATGAAATCGGTAAAAGTGCCGCAAATAATCTTGTCTTAATCATATAATCCTCCCGGCTGTCAACGCCATACTACTGACCTGATTTATAAACTAATTACAATTTCTGTTTTCATTTTGTCCACAACTAATATAGTGTATATAATAACATTTCATATTGCCTCCGAATGCCGAACATAAATCTGCATATTTGTTCTTATAATTCGAAGCATTAAATGTCGCTTTTGCCTGGCGTCCTTCATTCATGCCGCAATTTACAAAATGGTTTAAGGCTGCTGTCGGATTACCTTCAAATGCAGCTTTCAAATCAGGGTACTTATTTATATAATAATTATAATCATATACAGCGCTATAGTCTACTCCATTATAAACAGTTGTGCTTGTTCCGGACGAATTATTAATTAATGTTTTTGCATTTCTGCCTTCTTTTTTTCCATGATTTATGTAATGAAGATAATAACTCTTCAAATCATTTCCGTAAGCAGCCCGTAAATCTGCATAATTAGCTTTATAAATACTTACATTAAAATCCTCGCTTGCCTGGCGTCCTTCATTCATACCATTATTAATAAAATGATTAAATGCTGCTGCCTGATTACTTCCAAACGCAGACTTTAAATCAGAATATTTATTAATATAATAACTATAGTCGTATACCGAACTGTAATCCACGGTATCAACAGACGTATTACCTGTTGAAGATGATGAAGAATTTGACAGAGGAGCGGTAACAACATCTCCAAAACACTGAACCCAATAATATCCGTAATCCGAACCCGGAATATAATAACATGCTATTCCTATACTTTTAAAACCGGAATCGAGAATATTCTCTCTGTGTCCCTGAGAGTTCATCCAACTATTCATTACAGCGCTTGCCGAATATTGTCCTGCAGCGATATTTTCACCTACAGACATTTGTGCGCTCGGATATGCTGTAAAACAGCTTGTTCCATTCGGACGTGTATGTGAAAAATACTCGGATATCTCGGGTGCCCTTACCTTAGCTGAATTAACAAGAGTCTGATCCATAGTAAGTGACGAAAGACCTCTTGCAGCCCTCTCCTTATTAACCATGTCAAGAACTTCCCATGCCATATCGTCGTTATACTGTCCGGATGCCGCCTCGGAAATAAGCGGTTTATCCATTAAAATTATGCCTGATAGTACAAAAACCAAGCTCATGACTATGGCCAATGTACGTTTCAAATATTTAGAAATAATATTTTTATTCATATTATCATACCTCCTTAAATAATATACATATACAATATCATTTAACATAATTTTATGTCAATAAAAATGCGGATATTATTCTTGAAAAATAATGCCACATTTGTAATAAAATACTAATCGGATATGAAAATAATGACAGAATAAAGCCTCATTATTCTGTCATTACTATATTCATATATTCAATTTATAATAGAATTAAATCAATACTTTTTTAACTTTGCCACGTAGTCATTAAGCAGGCTGTATCCATATTTTTCGGCTGTCGCCCAACCCTTGCCGTTTGGGTTTTCATTTACGCCAAGCCACTCTACATATATAGCCGCACCTCTTGTTACAAGTGAAAACCTTGGATCAACACATGCATTCTTTAAAGCCTCATTTGAAGCATATGCTTTAAGATGCTGTACCTGAGCTCTGATACCTGTTCTTACACTGTCAAAACTTGCACCTGCCGCACCATCATCCGTTGCACCAAGTCCGGCAAAATTATACTGCTCTATACTGACTTGTCCACCATATCTAAGGAATCCCGTCTCCTTCATAGCCTGGCAAAAAGCTATATCTGCTCTTACACCTTCTGCCTTACACTCTTCTATGTAAATCTGACAAAATGCTTCTATAGTCGGTGCATCTGAGTTAGCATAAAATTCCGGATAAGTTGCGTTGGCATTATAGTAAGCTACCATCTGATTAAGATTTGTATTTGTATCTCCCATAATCGGAGTATATCCGGTGCTCTGAGTCAAAAGCCTGTCCGCAACTCTGTTTTCTTTGTATCCGCGATTAACATAATGCATATAATAATTTATTAAATTATTACCATATACCGAAGCCAGATCTCCGTAATTAGTCTTATAATAGCTCACATTGAAGGTATCCTTAGCCTGACGGCCTTCTCTCATGCCATTAACCACAAAATGCTTGAGCACTGCTTCATCATCCCCGCCATATACGGCTTTAACATCAGGATTTTTATCAACGTAATAATTGTAATCATATACAAGGCTGTAATCAACTCCCTTATATTCAGTCGTAGGATTTACAACTCCCTTATCCTCATTGGCAGTTCTGCTTTCTTTTTTACCATTATTAATATAATGCATATAATATGCCTTGTTATTATTTCCAAATGCACTTCTCAAATCCGGATATGCACCCTTGTAATATCTGAGCACAAATTCAGCCTTAGCTGTTCTTCCTTCATTCATTCCGTTATTTACAAAGTGCTGCAATACCTTTTCTTCATCATAGCCAAACGCATTGAATACATCCGGGTTTTGCTTTATATAATAATTGAAATCATATACCGCACTATAATCAACACCGTTTAATACGGTTATACCCCCCTGTAATTCACAAGGAGTTTTGGCATCTCTGCTTTCATTAATACCATTGTTCATATAATGCATATAATACAACGTATAATTCTTTCCGAATACACTTCTTAAATCCGGATATCTGTTTCTGTAATACTTTACATTGAAATCCTCGGAAGCCTGACGTCCTTCTTTCATACCGTTATTGACAAAATGTGTAAGTGTTGCCGTCTGATCGTCTTTAAATGCTGCCTTAAGATCCGGATACTTATCTATATAATAATAATAATTATATACCGCACTGTAATCCACACCATTTAATACGGTAAGACCCTTATCTTCTTTCTTAGGATCATCTTTCTCACCGCCATCTGATTTACGACCTGAGGTTCCATAAGGAGTTTTAGCATCTCTGCCTTCACTCTTACCCTTATTAATATAATGCATATAGTATTTCTTTAAGTCATCTCCGAATTGTTCTCTGAGGTCTGCATATCTGTTTTTATAATATGTTACATTAAATTCCTCAGATGCCTGAAGGCCTTCACTCATACCGGTTTCTACAAAATATTTAAGCATTAACGTCTTATTGCTTCCGTATTTACTTTGTATATCCGGATTCTCATTATAGAAATACTCAAAGTCATATACTGCCGAATAATCTACTCCGGCAAATACAGCAGGGTTCTTCTCAGGTGCAGCCGAAAGATATGCCAATATTCCGGTTGCATCCGCAGCTCCGATTGCATTAAGTTTATCATCTGAACTGAGGAAATTCTCAGCATCAGACTGATTTGAAATATATGCATGTTCAACTATTATTCCCGGTATACCTCTTCGTCTTGACTCATTTATAACAGTATAATAATCCGAGGTGTCTCCCGTAGGATATGTATCACCATCCGTTGCATTTCTTGTATATACACCTCTCTTAGTAAGACCAAGTGATGCAAGATTATCGATAATCTCATTTCCGAGACTCTCTCCCGTAGTATGTGCATAGTAATTATAGCTGCTTGAATTCGGAACCCATACCTCTGAACCTGAAGCACTGCCGTTAGAAGCAGAATTATTATGAATACTAATGAATAAATCAGCACCATAATCAGCAGCAATCTGTGCACGCTCGGAAAGTCCCGGCTTTGTATTATTGTCTGTTCTGGTCATATAAACTATTACACCATGCTTTTCAAGTTCTTTCTTACAAGCCTGAGCTATCTTAAGATTTATATCTCTTTCATAATATGTTACATTGTTATATGTACGTGTTGCTCCTGCATCTTCCGCTCCATGTCCCGGATCAAGAACAACGATAAACGTATCAGGTGAAGCAGTCACCAATCCATCCGATGATGTATTGCTTTTTACAACATCCTCTCTCGTAAAGCCTGTCTCTTCTACAGCTGCGGCAATATCGGAAGAAGTAACTCCTTCAGATGCGCCAAGATCATTTACGATGACTCCGCCAACATCTTCAGAATATGTCTCATCATCAACAAGCCATCCTGTAGGTGCTGCATTAACATCTGTATTAACACCAAATACAGTATCCAGCCCGATACTGTTAAAATCCACACTATATGTTCTGTCTGAAGTTGTATAATCAATCTTTACAAGCTTATATTGCCCTGCAAGTGAAGAATCATTGAATGACAGATTAAAGAGAACAAGAAAATCCTGTACTTTGTCTGAATTTCTGACATATGTTTTACCTGTTGTTTCATTTTTGTATGTAAGTGATGCAGCAGTTATGCCTATACCTTCATTGCCTATACTCGCAACCACATATTGAGTAGCCGGCGTACTTACATAATCATTTTCAATGACAACATAATTTACCGATTGAGAATCAGCAGCCACAGTTACGTCATTTACAGTTGATTCCATCGTATTTTCCTGTGTTACTTCCTTTGCAGACGAAGTTATGGTACTCGCAGAAAATAACATACAAGCACAAATAACACCTGCAATAGCCTTTTTAATTGATTTCATAAGTAAATCTTCCTTTCGACATTATCTTCCAAGATAATACCATTTATTTAACAATTTTGCAATATTTCTTAATTAATTGGTAACGATTTCCATTTCATTTGTTTTTTTTGCCAAATCTGTTAATTTTACCGGTTATTTTCTTGGAAAAACTAATCATTGGTTTTTCTATATAGCGATTGACTACACCTGATATACATATAGCTACGAAGAAAATTAATATAAAGCTTCTTATCGGATGCTCATTCTTCAGATTAAATAAAAACACCCAATGGAACAAATATATGTCGAAGCTTATGCCTCCGATATATGTAAACAACTTATTTCCTAAAAATTTGTCAGCCAGACAATTCTTTCCCGTCGCTATAAAAAAGAGCGCAACACATGTCACAACAAGACATAATTCAGGTTTTGCCCAGCCAATATAGAAATCTTTGTATTTTTCGTCAAATTTAACCAATATCTGTTCTGATGAAAAAATGCAGAATAAACCCCACAGCAGTATTGCAGTATCTGCAAGAAGCCTGTACCACAGATGCTCATCAAGATTTAACTTGGCATCAGTATAAGCACGATACAGATAGCCCGTTCCCATTCCAAGCATAAAAAATCCTAATCTGAAAAAAGTCGGAGCACCGTTACCGTATAACCAAAAAGATGTGCCTGGAATATATTTTATGGCAAGATATGCACCTGCAAAAAGAACTGCCGAACATATAATGTCCATGATTGACTCTTTGCATTTAAGCTTTCTGAATACTAATTTTATAATACAAAGCACAATAAATAATAGCGGAGCGACAACATAAAATGCTGCTTCCTGTTGCAAAAACCACAGATGTCCTTTTGACTTTAAGAAAAACATATTCTGAAAGAAACTCCAATCGGATGTCTTGTCTTCAAACAAAAAGAACATTCCCGGAAAAAAAACCGTTGCGAAAAGCAGATATGACCAGAAAACCGGAATTATCCTGAAAAATCTTTCTATATAATATGTAATTATTCCCTTTATTGAAAAGAATCTTTTTTCTCCATTTTCTCTAAACGGCGAAATTGCAAAAAAACCGCTTGTTGCAAAAAATATATTATTAGCCAGTCCTCCCTGCGCCAGGAATCCCGAATGACTGGCAACCACCAATGCAATAGCTGCAAAACGCAATCCGTCAAATGCATTTACCCTCTTATTTACTTCCATCATTTTTCCCTCATATAATATTTATCCGATAACACATTCTAATCTTTTTAATTACTTCTCCCAGAATTGCTGATTGGCAATAAAATAATTATTCAACATATTAAAAAATTCTGCATTTTCAGCTTCGGATAATGCTGCAATCTGGGAATTTTTTGTAGACATAACACCGCCTTCAGCTTCGAAATATGAATCAAAATAATTATCGTCATTACCAAACAATGATGTTCCCAAAAAATAATTTGACTCATTCACATCAAGATAATCCAATAATGTAGGCGCCAAATCAAGCGAATTCCTTCCATTTACATCAATGACCGATGATTTAATACCTTTATAGTAAAAACACAAAGGCATTCTGTCTATCATGGTATGTACTCTTGTCGCCTCAGGAAAACTATTATTAAAATCCAAATCACCATATGTGCAATGATCACCTGTAAAAACAAGAAGTGTGTCATCAAATTTATCTGAGCTGTTAAATCTGTCTATAAACTGTCCGAACCATACATCAAGATTATAGAATTTATTAAGCATTGCATCACTGCCATCTCCATACTTTTCATTAAAAGAATCAAGTGAAGCATGTGTTCCGAATGTATACATAGCTACAAAAATCGGCTTATCATCCACATTTCTTTCTTCAATCAATTTATAAAGTGCATCATATGCATCTTTATCAGATACACTATCGACAGCACCTTTTTTTTCAGCACCTAAATCCGTCACTTCGTCAAATCCCAATTCCTCAAGATAACTTGTGAATTCTTTGTTATTAGGTTCGGTGTTAAAGAATACTGTATAGTATCCCTCATCTTTAAGTATATGTTGGATTGATATTAATGAATTTGAATCATAATTATCATTTTGATATCCGGAATACAACTGTCCTATGATACCTCGATATGTAGCGAAAGTATGATTATAATAATTTGAGAAGAATAACGCATCCTCCTGAAAAGCTCTTACATTAGGCATAATATCACGTTCATCCTGTATAATATTTTCGGAAAGTCCTTCGGTAAATATCAGAATTATGTTTGGAGAATCCGTGAGCCCATCCGGTTTATCTATGCAATCTGAGATATCTTCACTGTAAAAAAGCTCGGTTTTATCCTCAGTTACTTTTGAATTAGCCCTCTCCTGCTGAATCTTATTAATCTTCTGCTTAGTCAAATCTATATAAGCATACATTGGAGAATATAGGTTCCCAAAAGAAAAAGTAAACCATAGTTCGACAAGGAGCATTGCCGAGATTATTCTGTAATTTGTTAACTTGTCAAATTCTATTTCTTTTATCGGAAGAACCGATAAAACAATTACGAATGCGATTCCAAAAATATATTCAAATGCTTTTCCGGACAAATCCTCTACAGAGCCAAGATTTGAAAGCATAATCATAGATATATATGAACTTGCAAAATACAAAACCAGCATTTGAGCATTATACATAAGCATTAAAACGGAATTAACGATAATACCTGCTTTTTTGTTCAGCTTTAATAATAAATTGGAGATAAAAGCGATTAAAATAATTTCAATAATTCCGATTAAAATATATCTTTTTGATTTTACATTTGAAAAAGCCACAAATGTAATACAGATTGAAAATATATATTTCACAAGCATCAAAATATATAATATTTTATCCTTTTTTTTCATATTAATTATCTTTTCTTTCATATGTCCGTCTTCCATTCAATATATCTTAGGTATAATTCATTAAATAACGATATTTCCGATAATTTCCTTATCATATTGTTTTATAAAATCAATTGTTTTAAGTAAAGCATTTAATGAAGTCTTCTCTCGTTGAGAAACCAAAACAACTTTGTCTGTTTTTGCTAAAAGCTTAATATTGTCTATATCATCACTGATGTCTGTAGTCGTATTAATTTCTGACTTATTAAAATCACTTGCAATTTTTTCAGAAATATCTTTCATTCGCTCCTCATTAACACTACCTATTAGTAATACACTCTCTTTATCTCCGACAGCATCCTCCAAGGAAAATATAATCTTCTCAATTACCTTTTCATCGCTTTCTTCTGAATAATCATCAGACATTTTATCTATCTTTCTATCTATAAAACCGGATTTTTTATCTTTATTTCCAATTCCAAATACACCTATGTTTTTAATACCGGTTATCCTTTTAAATTCACCGGCAGAGTATATAATCCCTTTCCTTGTGAATTCATAATAACATACAACAAATGCAATAATAACCGTCATAATGAAGACGATTATTGCAAAGATAACAGTTTTTATCAATACATCTTTTCGTCTTACATAATCAGGAGATGTAGGTTCTTTTAGAGAATCAAGCTCATTTTGTGCACTTTCTATCTTGTCATTATAGCTATTGAATTTCTTATTTACAGCTTCCCTTGCCGAATCCAATTCTTCCAGTGAATCAGCATAGCTTGACTGATTATATATTTCAGCTTTAAACTTTGCTAATGACTGCAGATCTTTATTCACAATTTCAGCCTCACTCATAATCGCATCAATTATAGCATTTGAACCTTCGATGCTCGGATACAGTATTCTAAGTTCTATTATATCAGCAGTATAATCAATATTCATTTGAACCAGTTCTCTGACATATTTCCTCTCTAATCCGACCTGCTGACCAATTTTATCCCAATCAGCTTCCACATCAATTCCATCCATATATAGTTTTAATATTGAGTCCATCTTCTCAGGACTAATTTCATCACTTTCAGCACTAATATAAATATCAGCTTTTGTAACAAGCACATTACCTGCATTCAAAGTATAATACACAGAATTCATAATATAATCCTGCACTTCATCTCTACGCATAATCTCGTAATCCAGTTCCGTCTGATATGCGTTTCTAAGAGCCTCATATTCGGCAAAAGTTTCATCTAAAGAATTTACTTCCTGATTATAATTATCCACATCAGACTTCCAGCCTGACAGCTTTACCATAGCATAAACACCACCGATTATCACTGCACATATCAGAGCCAAAATCAAAACGCCCTTCCATCTGTGAAGCGTATATAACATATAATCCTTAAATTTAATTGTTACTTCATTTGAGTCATTCATAATAAGCCTCCTGCTTTTCACTATTGTAATTCTTTTTCACACATATCAAGTGCCGATGCTATAACAGCATCCATATCATAATATTTATATTCCCCTAATCTTCCGCCAAATATGACATTTTCTTCATCTTTCGCTAATTCTTTATACTTCTCATAAAGGGCTCCGTTCTTCTCATCATTCACAGGATAATATGGTTCATCTCCCGGTTTCCACTCAGAGCTATACTCTCGGCTGATAACAGTCTTTGGAATATCCTTTCCATCCTTATCTTTCCCAAACTCAAACCATTTGTGCTCTATAATACGAGTCCACGGAATCTCTGCATCCGTATAATTAACGGCTGCATTCCCCTGAAAATTCGGTATGTCCAGAATTTCGTTTTCAAATCTTACGGAACGATACTCCAAAGTACCGAGTTTATAATCAAAATATGCATCAATTGCACCTGTATATACAACCTTATCTGCTATTGCATCAAGCTCATCCTTATTCTCAAGATAATCTGTGTTAAGCCTTACCTCTATGCCATCAAGCATATTTTCAACCAGCTTTGTATATCCACCAATAGGTATTCCCTGATACAGTGCATTAAAATAGTTATTATCAAAAGTAAATCTGACCGGAAGTCTTTTTATAATAAACGCAGGCAATTCATTACAAGGTCTTCCCCACTGCTTTTCAGTATATCCCTTAACAAGCTTTTCATATATATCCGTACCTATAAGACTTATCGCCTGTTCTTCAAGATTCTTCGGGTTGGTTATACCGGCTTCCCGCTTCTGCTCCTCTATCTTGGCTGCCGCTTCTTCCGGTGTAACAACTCCCCACATTTTATTGAATGTATACATATTGAAAGGAAGTGAATAAAGCTCTCCTTTATAATTCGCTACAGGCGAATTTGTAAATCTGTTGAATTCGATAAAACTTGTGACATAATCCCATACTTTTTTTATGTTTGTATGAAAAATATGTGCTCCATACTTGTGAACATTAATTCCTTCTATCTCTTCAGTATAAACATTTCCTGCAATGTTCGGTCTTTTATCAATAACCAAGACCTTCTTGCCGCTATCTGATGCCTGTCTTGCAAAAACCGAGCCGTAAAGCCCCGCACCTACTACTAAATAATCGTACATATAAAACTCCTTTATTAAATCATAATTATAAGAATTATAACATAAAGCTGTATGACAGGCAAACTTTATTATATAATCAAAAACCTGTTTTTAAGACTTTAAATATAATTACTTTTATGTTAATATAATTAATATAAATAATTGGAAAATAAAGAAATATACTATTTCTTATGGAAGATAGAATGATACTTAAAAAATTTTTAAATAATTCAAATAATATTGATAGAGACAGTTATGTATGGAATATGGCAGGCAGTATGCTTAACGCTTTTCAGTCAGTCATTTTTCTTATGATTATTACACGTGCGGTCAACCTGTATGAGGCAGGTTTATTTACAATTGCTTATGCTAATGCCAATCTCTTTTTAAATATCGGTAAATATGGTATGAGAACTTTTCAAATATCAGATGTTAATGACCAGTTTTCCTTCAAAGAATACAGAGTTTCAAGATATACAACCACGTTTCTGATGATACTTGTTTCAGTTATATACGTTATAATAGCCGGAAATATGAATGATTATACCAAAGAAAAAAGTATGATAATCATATGGATGTGCTTATTTAAAGTAGTAGACTCCATAGAAGACGTATACCTTGGATTGTACCAGCAAAAAAACAGACTTGATATATCAGGAAAGTGTATGACACTTAGAATGATAAGTACAATAATAGTATTTGCCATATGTCTTGTTATATTTAGGGCATTACTTCCGGCACTGATAGCAGCTACCATATTTACATCTTCAGTATGCATACTCAATATTTACTTGACATATAAATCTTTTAGCCGGGACCATGAACTTAAGACTAACTTTTCAAAAGCATCACTTTGGAAGCTTTTGAGATTATGTTTTCCTTTATTTCTTGGCTTATTCCTTGGATTTTATATCGGAAACGCTCCTAAATACGCCATTGACAGTAACCTAAACGACGAACTGCAGGCAATCTACGGATTTATAGCCATGCCTGTATTTGTTATAGGTTTGCTTAACAATTTCATATTTAATCCTATAATCGCAAGAATGTCTCTTATGTGGCATGAGAAAAATATAGATTCATTCAAAAAACTTTTTAAAAGACAAATGCTTATTATAGTTGGAATTATCGCTGTATGTGAAGCCGGTGCTTTTGTATTGGGAATTCCAGTATTGTCAATTCTATACAACACAAACCTCAAGGGATACAAAGCAGAACTTCTTATACTTCTGCTTGGCGGCGGGTTCCTTGCTTTTTCCGGTCTTTTCGTTACAATACTTACAATTATGAGAAAGCAAAACAGCATCGCTATTATTTATATTATTGTATCAGTAATGGCACTTTTCATGTCTCCTATACTCGTAAAAAAATACGCAATAATGGGAGCGGCAACCCTGTATCTGGTATTAATGATACTTTTATGTTTGATGTTCGCCTTACCAATATGGATCGAACTAAGAAAGTCAAAATAAAATCTATAGTTTAAAACTCCTTTATAAAATTCAAATATTTAGAGTCTTGTGTATTTGGTATATTTCTAATGTAAGTAATATATCTAAATTTTTGTATAAAGGAGATATGCATATGAAAAATATTCAAGAAGATATTAAATTTTATCTGAAATAAAAAATTGCAATCATTTTTTTGCCAATCAAAACGGCAAAGCCCTATCCGACCAGGCAGTAAGACGTATGATAAATAAATACACCAACCTCGCCTCCATCGAACAACAATATTACCCCTCATATGTTTCGCCACACCTTCGCAACCAGCCTCCTTGAAGCAGATGTCGATATCCGCTACATCCAGGAAATGCTCGGTCACAGTTCTATAAACATAACTGAAATATATACCCATGTAGCTGTCAACAAGCAGAGGGATATATTGGCTACAAAGCATCCGAGAAAGGGGTTTATGGTGTAGGGGGAATAGCCACAAGATTTTCCTAACAGCTACCCTTCCCGCTAAGGATTCACTCATTCCTTTCATAAGCTCAAATTTTTGCGAATCTGATAAAATAAACTGTCCTCTGTATCACCTAAAAATTAGATGCATTAAAAAATATCTTACTCTGTTTTTTCTACACCGATATCCGTATTATCAAGATATTTTCTCCACTCCTGTTTAAAATATATAAATCCATCAATAAAGTCAGTTGTTTTTTTTCTTAACAATTTGTGATGGAACTATGAAAGGCGTCTGTCCATAAGACGATGTTATTTCTGCAACAAGCAAAGTGATTCTTGCAATCAAATTATGAATTACAAACTCACCATTTTCTCTAAATTCTTCACTTAGATTAATTTCATTCCAATTATGTTCATGTTTTTTTTCATCATTAAACTTTAAAACAGCTCCAAAAGAAATAGACAATTCAAAAACTTCTTCCGGATCAAACCTTAGTTTTCTTTCCAACATAATACGAACATAATCGTTATTATTTTCAACTTTTATTCTATCTGTACAATTTAACAGATATTCCTCAATATCCGGACTTTTGTCAAGTCTGTTATACGTAATTCTTTCAAGGTAGAATTCCTGTTCCGGCAAAAAATAATCAACTAAATTATTTATCACAAATATTACATCTCCTCTCTAAAATCAAACTTTATTTTATTAAATGGAATAACATTCTCACCATATTGTTTATTATTCTCTACATAACTATAAGTTGATTCTGTTTTAAGCGAATCGCTTAAAATTATACCTGCATTTCTAAGGTCTTTTCCAGAAATATAATCATCAGAAACATAATCTTTAATTGCCTTTTCTACAGATGCGTTTAGAGAATCTCCATTTTTCAATGAAATAATTGCCAATTTTTTATGCAATTCCGGACTTATCCGAACATTAAATGTACCCTTATATTCTTTTTCAGGTTCTTTTCCAACTTCTTTACAAAAATCAAGATAATCATCCACAGCTGCGTGAAATTCCTTCTCAACAGATTTCATATCCGAACACTCGAAATCAACTAAATCATTAATTCCTTCTATTTTTCCTCTTAATACACTGTCATCTGCGTCATATTGAATTTTTGTATGATAACCTTTATATTCTAAAAAATTATTCATCATAATTCTCCCATTTCCTTTAAATTATTTTGCAAATTTTTTACAGCGCCAATCTTCATAACATCACCCGGATGCGGTTTATGTAATAAAATAATTTTCTTATCCTTTTCACGAAAAAACTTAACTCTTGATCCAGATGTCTTACCTTTATTGTACTCAACAAATCCAAGCTGTTCTAATAATGTTTTTGCCTCAGAATAAGTATAGTCTTTGGGAATTGAAAATATTCTTTTTTTAGATTTATCTAGTTTGCTCATCTTACAAGGCCCCCAAAACCTTGCAACTATTTATTAGTTGCATATTACATCTTTTTTGTATATTTGTCAAATAATTTCATCATCAAAAAATTCATATGTATCATATTTTCGTAAGCGCTCAATAAAATAGCGTATAGTTTGAACCTTGATAATTGAATATAATATAGACATTAGGTATAAAATGGTACCACTTTTACTTGCATTGTTTCTGAACTAGATCACTCCACGGAGCAAGAAATGCCAGTTCTTCATCGCTTGGATTTTCTGACGGATGATTCGTCAAAATAAAGTTAAGATACGCAAAAGGATTCAAGCCGTTGGCTTTAGCCATTTCAATCATCGTGTAACATATTGAACTGGATTCAGCACCCTTAACCGAATCCGCAAACAACCAGTTTTTGCGTCCAACAGTAAATGGTCTGATAGCATTTTCCGAGAGATTGTTTGACAAGCTGCATCGTCCGTCTTCAAGATATGTTTCAAGGAGAGTTTTACGATTTAACGTGTATTTTATGGCCTTGTCCAATCTTGAGTTTTTTACAGGATTTTGTTTATCAAGCCAATTCCAGAATGCGTCGATGACAGGTTTTTCCTTTTTTAGGCGATATTCTTTGCGTTCTTCAAAGGTATGATTTTTTTCTTTGGAGATTCGCTCATACTCAAAGAGTTTGTCACAGTATTCAACAGCCTGAACAGCTGGTTCATCAAGAGATTTTTCCTGTCCCTTAGGTATTGCATCAATAAAAGCGCGGCGTATATGAGCCCAACAACAGCACCTTTTAATTTTAGGCAGGTCATTATAACCCTGATAACCGTCTGTCTCAAGGTATCCTTCAAACCCATTAAGGAATTCTTCTGCATTATATTTAGCACGGGTTTGCGTATATTTATAAATGATTATTGGTGATCCACCATCTTCACCGGTTCTGTAAAGCCACATAAATGAGGTTGTTTCCGGATTTCGTTCAGGTTCTTTTAGTACCTGTATCCGTGTCTCATCAGCCATAAGGAATTTGCGTTTTATCAGTTCACGGTGGAAAAATTCATACAATGGTTTCAGATAATGATCTGCACAATAAATAATCCAGTTTGCAAGAGTAGCTCTGGAAAGTGATACACCATGCTGTGTCATCCAGTCCTTTTCGATTCTGTAAAGGGGCATGGCATTATTATATTTCTGATACATTACCCATGCAACTGAAGGAGCTGACGCCGGTGAATGTGGTATAAGTGGAGCCGGAGCTTTTGTTTTAATTATGACACCTTTTTCAAATCCGGTTTCCGCCTTACAACATGGTTTACATGCATATGATACCGTATAATATCTTACGATTTCCATCTGCGCAGGAATATATGTTATCTCTTCGCGTACGAGTTCCTTCCCTATTTCTTCAAGCTGTCCGCCGCACTGAGGGCAGACACGTTCAGATTCAGGGATTTCGAGAACAACATCACGAACCGGAAGATTGGCATACTTATCCTTATTTGTCTTTTTTGCTTTACGGGTATGTGTTTGGATTTCTATGACTTCATCGGGCTCTCCGGCATCAGGATCAGCTTCATTTTCAGCTTCATCAAAAAGGCATAGCTGATTTGGATTGGACACTTTTTTCTCACTTGATTTACCAAAAAGCTTTTTTGTGAGATATTCTATCTGTTCCTGCATTAAAGCCTCTCTTTTCTGACTTTCCTGCAGGCTCTTATTTAGCAAAGATATGGTTTCGTTAAGCTGTGAGATTGTATCCTTTAATTCTCTAATCTGGATTAGATTCGGATTCTGTGCCATTATAAAACCTCCGATTTGGTATACACTGATTATACCAAATATAAGAGCTTTTATCTACTGACAAAGTGACGAAAATAAAGATAGAATCTACCGTCACAGGCTTTATTTGGGGCGTTTGTAAAATGTTGCACAATGTAACATTCGAAATAAATCAGGAGGCTTTAATAGCTTTAGGCTGCTCTATATCAAGCCCTGACATCAGCCAATCAAACTCACGCCAGGTAAGACTTCGGGTCTCTTCTTTATTACGTGGCCAACGATATCTGCCTTCCACGGAAAGTCTTTTGTACAGTAAAACAAATCCATCCGGTTCCCACATAAGAAGCTTGATCCTGTCGCAGCGTCTTCCACAGAAAAGAAACAGATTTCGGGACATGGGATTCATATGAAGTTCATTCTGTACTATGGCTGATAGCCCATCGATTGATTTACGCATATCGGTATAGCCGCAAACGATATATATCTTGTCTGCATTTGTGATGTCTCCGATCATACCGTGCCTCCTATCAGCTTAAGTATATATGAGAGTACGGAAATATTTATTTCATTGCTTACCTTTATGGTTATGCTACCTGCAACAATCTCCATCGTATATGATGAAGATGATACCTGTTGTTGTTTAACATCCGAAATATTATCTGGAATGATACTAATCGGAACAATGTCCGGTTTAGTGTTGGATGTCAGGTTGATTTCCTTTGATGTAATCTTTGATGGTTCAGGCAATTCACATGCAGCTTTTCTTAATCTTAAGATGGCATTATAGAATGAGGAACGGGATATCCCTTTCATCCTGCACCAGTCCATATCTGTCATACCGCTTTGCCTGCATTCGGTTATCAGTTCCATCCACTGCTGCTTATTTCTGTACTTAGACA
>JAFTFE010000092.1 GCA_017449765.1 Lachnospiraceae bacterium
AATACTATCATTATTATGACAAGTAATGCCGGTGCACAAAGAATCATCGATCCAAAGACACTCGGCTTCTCAAGCGGAAATGATGCAGAGCGTGACCATGATGATATGAAGAAGGGCGTTATGGATGAGATTAAGCAGATATTCAGACCGGAATTTCTCAACCGTATAGATGATATAATTGTATTCAGAACCCTTACCAAAGATAATATCAAGTCCATAAGCTCGCTTATGCTCAGGGAGTTAAAGGAAAGAGCTAAGAAACAGATGGAAATAACCTTAACATATGGCGACACTATCAAGAATTATATATTTGATAAGGGCTACGACAAGAAGTTTGGTGCAAGACCTATTAAGCGTACCATACAAAATGAGATTGAGGATAAGCTTGCCGAGGAGATGCTCAAGGGTAATGTAAAGCAAGGCGATAGGGTAAGCATTGGAGTTAATGATGGAAAGGTAGTTTTTACAGTTAAAGCTTGAAGCAGATATGCAGGCTTTCCATATTTTGATATTAAACTTCACAATTTTTTAATAATAAATGTGTGGCAAAAAAAGCGTATATATTGTATAATGAAAATGTATATATGAAAAGTGAAAATACTGAACGGGTCAAATGGGCTCTTACAAGAAGAAGGCATAAAAATACAGATGGAGGATAAGAAAATGGCAGTAATTGACGAGTTGATTCGCGAGGAAGAAAATGGAGCATTGAGCTTTGGTAATTATGCTCTGGCATCAAAGACTAAAAAAGATGGTTTTAACTATAACGGAGACTTATATAAGATAAAAACCTTCAAAGAGATTACAAAGCTTGAGAAAAATGGTTTATTTGTATATGAATCGGTTCCGGGAACTGTCGTACACAACTTTATGGCAACTGACAAGCAGATTGTTATGGATATCGAGGGTACTGAAAACTCTCAGGTAACACTCGAGCTTGAGGCTGAAAAGGAGTACAAAGTACATATAGGTGGAATATATGTAGGCAAGATGAAAACCAATCTTGGTGGGAAGCTTAATCTGAGCGTAGAATTAGAGCTTGATAAGAGAGTAAATGTTCAGATTGAAAAGATCTAATAAGGAGAATTCATAGTGGCTAAAGAAAAACAGATATTTTACTGTAAGGAATGCGGCTATGAATCTGCAAAATGGTCAGGACAATGTCCGGGCTGTAAGGCTTGGAATACATTTGTTGAAGAAAAAATAAGTGTAGGTGCAAATAAATCTTCTGTAAAAAAAGATTATGTTGCACCTACAAGTATTTTAAAGGTGACTACAGCAGATGAGAGTCGTATAAAAACAGATATTAACGAGTTGGACAGAGTATTGGGCGGAGGCATAGTGAAGGGTTCACTGGTTTTAGTTGGAGGTGATCCCGGTATAGGTAAATCTACTATATTATTGCAGATGTGCAGAAAACTGATTGACAAATCAGTAGAGGTACTTTATGTATCGGGTGAAGAATCCCTGTCACAGATAAAAATGCGTGCTGAGCGTATCGGAAGCTTTGACAAGGATATGCTTCTTCTGTGTGATAATGATATGGATAATATATCTGTGGCAATACAAAAAAGTAATGTTGAGGTAGTTATAATAGATTCTATCCAGACTATGCTGGTGGATGAAATAGGCTCTGCTCCGGGGACAATCACACAGGTAAGAGAAGTTACCTCAAGACTTATGCAGCTCGCCAAACAGAATAATGTTGCTGTATTTATCGTCGGGCATGTTACGAAAGAGGGAACGGTTGCCGGTCCGAGAACTCTTGAGCATATGGTGGATTCAGTGCTTTATTTTGAAGGAGACAGAAATAATGGTTTCCGTATATTAAGAGGTGTAAAGAACAGATTTGGCTCTACGAATGAAATAGGTGTATTTAATATGACTGACAAAGGGCTTATGGAGGTAGAAAATCCTTCATCCGTTATGCTGTCCGGAAGACCTATCGGCGTACCGGGCTCGGTAGTTGTATCTTCTATAGAAGGAACAAGGTCGATTCTTATAGAATTACAGGCGCTGGTATGTAAAACGAATTTTAATATGCCAAGACGTACCTCTGTTGGAGTGGATTTCAACAGAGTTAATCTGATTATGGCGGTACTTGAGAAAAGGGCAGGTTTAAATCTGTGGGGATATGATGCTTATGTAAGTATAGCCGGAGGTATGCATGTGAATGATCCTGCCGTGGATTTGGGAATAGCTGCAGCTATATATTCAAGCCTTGAGAATAAGCCTATAGGTGATAAGACAATGATTATCGGAGAGATTGGTCTTGCAGGTGAGATTCGTGGCGTCACAAATGTTATGCAGAGAGTAAAAGAAGCAGACAAGATGGGTTTTGATACATGTATAATACCGAAGTCAAATTATGATATAAATATGGATAAGCTTAATATAAATGTTAAGGTTGTTTCTTCATTGGTTGAGGCGCTTAATGTATTATAGGAAGTTATTTGTTTAGGGAGAGTAAGGTAAGAAAATATGAAATCTTTAGCCGGAGGAAAGTTGATTACGGCAATTATGATAATCGCTGTATTGTCGGGTATATTATCAGGCTGCGGGAAAAACTCAGAATATATTAGATACGAATACGGCGTCTTTCTGGGAGAAGAACCGGAAAATGTATCTGAGATGGAGGAATACAGTATTATCGTAATTGATGCACAGTATTTTTCTAAAGAGCAAATTGCCGAACTGAAAGATTCGAACCATATTGTCTACAGTTATATTAATATCGGGTCAGTCGAGGATTTTCGTCCTTATTATAAAGAATATGAAGAACTTACACTCGGAGATTATGAAAATTGGCCGGAAGAAAAATGGGTAGATGTATCGGTGGAAAAATGGCAGGAATTTATCGTAGATGAGCTTGCCGCAGAAATTCTTGATAAAGGTGTGGACGGTTTGTTTGTAGATAATGTAGATGTGTATTACAATTATCAAAATGATGAAATCTTCGAAGGTGTTACAAAAATTCTAAATGGACTTAAAGCATATGGAACATATGTGATGATTAATGGTGGAGATACTTATGTGATTGAATACGCTGAAAGAAACGGTAATCTGGATGACGTTATGGATGCTGTGAATCAGGAATCGGTATTCAGTTCTATTAACTGGGAAACAGAGACATTTTCTGCGAATTCATCAGAAGAAAGAGAGTATTTTCAATATTATATAGAAATGGTTGACAGCTTAGGTAAGGATGTTTATCTTCTTGAATATACGACAGACAGGGAATTGATAAAGGAAATATCTGAATATTGCAGTGAGAGAAATTTCATATATTATGCTGCAGATAATTTGGAACTTCTTATACCGGAAAATAATGCGGGTGCACAAGTTGTTAAATGACAGATAAACCTTTTGTGTGGTTTTAAAATATAAATAAAGAAAAATATGGAGGAAAAGATGATAAAAAATGTTGTATTTGATATAGGTGGAGTTCTTGCTGATTATAAGCTTAAAGAATTTCTGGCGGATAAAGGTTTTGATGGGACAATGATAAAGAGAATCCTAAAAGCTTCTATAATGAGTCCTTATTGGGGACAGTTTGAAAGAGGAGAACTTACGGAGGAAGAGACATTGAAGGCTTTTGCAAGTCTTGATCCTGAGATTGAGGAGGATTTATACAAAGCATATTCAAGTGTGGAGGGAATGCTATCCATACGAGACTTTGCCATTCCTCTTGTAAAAAAACTGAAGGAAGCCGGGCTTAATGTATATTATCTTTCCAACTATTCAAAAAAGGCATACGATGAATGCGGTGAATCATTGGCATTTATGAAATACATGGATGGTGGAATAGTATCCTTTAAGGTTGGAAAGACAAAACCTGACCCTGAAATGTACAGACTATTTTTAAACGAATATGATTTGAGTCCGAATGAATGCATATTTGTCGATGATACTGAGGAAAATGTTGACGTTGCAAGACAGATTGGATTTAACGGAATAGTCTTTATATCATATGAAGATATGGAATCAAAGCTACATGAATTAGGAGTAGTAATTTAACTTATTTTTGCATGGTGAAATTTTTGACGAATTTTTGAAAATTAGGTGTTGACATTCAAAATTCACTGTGATATATTATAAAAGCTGTCGCTAAGAAAGACAGTATGAACCTTTGAAAAATTAATAACATGTTAACCCCGAAGATTTCTTTTAAAAGATTTTTTCGGAGGATTTTAAGAAAATCCTTTATTAAGTTTCAGAACAGAAACACAGTACAGTAAAGACAGGAACTAAGAGACCAACGTTTTGAAGTTCCGGGATTTATAAACTTTTTATGAGAGTTTGATCCTGGCTCAGGATGAACGCT
>JAFTFE010000093.1 GCA_017449765.1 Lachnospiraceae bacterium
CGGTAATTAATTCACAGCAGTTCTTTTTCATGCTGTCAAGGGTGGCGTAAGCCCATCACAACATAAAATATCTACAATTTCCAAGGTTCAAAAGTGCCTTTTTTATTTGTCTCGTTTTTTCATACGTCACTTGACACTATCGTAAAATCAACTTAATCATATCATTATTAGTGGTTTAATTCAATCAGGAGTTTGGCACGAAACGTGCCAGAAGACTGCCAAAAAATTGGCAAGGAAAAATTTCATATTTAGTATCTTTTACAATTGTTTTTTAGTATAATAACAATGATTATGTCCGTGTATTAATAAAATAATGATTATTCAGCAAATGATAAGATATTTTAATGGAGATATTATATATGTTAAAACTTGAGGGTATTACAATTAAGTATAAGAAAAAAACCGTATTGGAAAATGTGGATTTTTATTCGGCTCCCGGCGAAATCGTGGGCTTGCTTGGTGCTAACGGTTCTGGAAAGTCTACTCTTTTGTCGGTTATCGCCGGAGCAAAGAAAGCTTTTAGCGGTGAACTTAGCTTAAATGATATTAAATTTTCCGAGAATCCCGATGAATACAGAAGTCATATGGGTTATGTTCCACAGGAAAATCCGCTTATTGCTGAACTTTCTGCTATAGATAATCTTCGTATATGGTCTGATGTCGGTAAGGATGATATGAGAACTCTTATTGGCAGTGCACCTCTTTCGATACTGGGAGTGGCGGAATTTGCAGATAATAAGGTCAACAGTTTGTCGGGAGGCATGAAGAAAAGGCTTTCAATCACGGCAACTCTTATTACTAAGCCCAAGGTGCTTCTTATGGATGAGCCTTTTGCGGCCCTTGATATGGTAGCTAAGCACGATATCATGGATTATATAGTCGGATATAAAAATTCGGGCGGTACTGTAATTATAGCTTCTCATGAAGAGTCAGTTCTTGATTTCTGTGACAGAATTTATTTTATAAATTCCGGTATGGTAAAAGAGATTAATCGCGGTAATGATTTTAAGTACGTGGATATACTCAGGGGGAAGGTTAATGTTTGATGATAGACAGTTTGCAAGAACAATCAGAACGGATATTAAGCGTGCTGTGAAGATTCTTCCCGGTTTTTTTTCTACTGCGGCAATATTTATAATAATGGCAGGAATGTTGGTTTTCTATGCAAGATTTTTTATATTCAGTCAGGATATATTTACAGGCATAAATGTTGCATATTGCATAGAGAAGAATGACACACTCGGACAGGGACAGATAGATATGTTTAAAGATATGGAGAGTATTAAAGAAAGTGCTGTTCTTATATCTGTCGAATCTGAGGAACAAGGCAAGGCTTTGCTTGCTGACAATGAGGTGACGGCACTTCTGGTTATTCCCGGAAGCTTTTCCGCAAACTTTGGAAGTAAAGAATCATCTATAAGGGTTTATTTTAATGAAGACGGCTCGCTTGAAACATATCTTGTAAATGATATAGTTAAGATTATTTCGAGACTGTATTCAACGACCAGTGCTGCGATATCCACATTCCATACAGTGCTTTTGGAGGAAGGTGTATCTGAAGAGGAAATCAAGGTTACATATAATTCTATTTATACAAAACTTTTTACTGATGTTTTCTCACGAACGACAGGATATGAGATTGAAAAAATTGATTCCACGGGTACGCATAATCTTGAGAAGACACTTATTTCATCAATGATGATACTTATATTCTTTCTTATGAGTTTTCAGCTTACGCCATACTATAAGGGACATAACAGTGCTTATAAGATGATGCAGAAGATGAGGGGTGTAAGCAGCTTAAGGATTGGCTTTTCGGAAGTGCTGTGCGGAGCCGGTCTTTTATATGTTTTATATTTGTTTGAATTTGTTCTGCTCAGATTGTTCAGGCGTGAGATAAAAATCGGATCACTTATTACGATTATTCCGATGGTATTTCTCGTGGCTGTAATAACATACCTTTTGTCGGAGATTATTGAATCCGAGCATATAGTGGATATAGTTATATTTTTGATTGTGATTACCGGGATTTATCTGGCGGGTGGATTTATTCCGCTTATACTGATGCCTAAGATTATCGGGCAGACGGCAATTTATAATCCTTTTACATATTTGATAAAGTATGCATTATTTGTACTTTATTAGTGGAGAGTATGAGATGAAGAAGTTTTTTATAAGATTCGGAATAATGTTAAAGAGGACTGTTATGCAGCCTTTTTATATTGTGATGCTTGGAGTCCTTATTCTGCTAAGTGTAATATATGCAATGATTCCTGTTGAGGAGAAGAGTTTGTATATATCCATAGCACTTTATTGCGAGGATACATCCGCAGAAGCAGAGGAATTCAAAAATGCGCTTATAACGGAACAGTCGGTTTTTTCTTTCTATCTTGTCGAAAGTGAAGAAAAACTTAAGGAGGATGTAGTAAGCGGCAAAGCAAATTCCGGATTTATTATTCCTGAGGATTACATACATAAAACCGGTACAGACGGATATGATAAAAAAATAAAAGAGTATACATCTCCGAGATCATTTCTTCCAAGGATTGCGTACGAAGAAATATATGAAGTAATGTACAGATACACTTCAAATGAAATGATAAAAAGGCAGATAAATGATAAATATGCGTATCTTGAAATAGATCCGTATATTATTGATGATGTGTATTTTGGCTACACAGAGCAGAAAACAATTTTTTCAACTAATACAGAATATGGTGAGTATAAAGAACTGACAGAGGAAACCAAGACAGATATTCCCATCAGAAAGCTTGCCGGACTTTTTATTTATATAGTTGCAATACTCGGAACAGCTGCATATATCAAGGACAGGGAGAATAATATATATCTTTTGATGAGCAATAAGGAAAAAATATCATTAAGATTTATTCACACATTGGCATCGATTCTTCCGATGTCGGTAACGACGTATTTTGTAATGCTCATCTTACGGGAATATTCACCGTTGGAAAGCTTTGTAAGACTTTTTGTTTATATTATTGCGGTAGCAGTGGTCTCTCTTTTGTTTGGTATGTTGTTTAAAAAAAGCAAGACATTTTACCGTTTCTTGCCGGTATGGCTTGTATTAACACTGGTGCTGAGCGGAGTTTTATTTGATTTGGGTAAATATAATATATTTATGCAGTATCTGGCAAGACTTTTTCCGCCGTATTATTTTTAATTGCAAGAATATTAAGTATGTCATATAATCGTTATGCGACGGATTACAATACACGAAAGGAATAAGAAGATGAAAGCCGGTATAATATTAGCAAGCTTTATAATATACAGTATGATAGGTTTTATTTATGAGTCTTTGTTGTGTTCCATAAGAGAAAAGAAATTCATCAAAAGAGGACTTTGTTTTGGACCTTATTGTCCGATATATGGCTTTTGCGCGATAGTTACATATATGCTTTCATATAAAATATCCGGCATCTTTTGGGTGTTTCTTATTGCTGTTGCAATTAATTCCGTAGTTGAATATGTATCAAGCTTCTTTATGGATAAATCCTGTGGATTTAAACTATGGGATTATTCGTGGAGAAAATATAATCTTAATGGAAGAATATGTCTTGCCGGTGCTGTGGGATTTGGTATTGCATCAACAGCAATATGCAGATATGTTCAGCCTGTATTGGAAAAGATACTTTTCGATATACCGGAAACAAAGCTTTTAATGATTAGTATTGCTTTATGCATGATTGTTATTTTCGATATGATTCTTTCTCTGGGGTCAATAAAATTCTTTGAAAAAATCAGAGGTGCTCTGAAGCCTTTATTTTAGACTGCTCAAGAGGTGTCGTGTAAACTTTTGTTTACATTGGTTCGTTTTTTGGGCTTTACTTTATATTTTCATGGTGTTATATTCAACTTGTAGCTAAGGAAAGCTACATCATTAATTTCCTTATACTAAGGATAGATATATCTAATTTTTTTCAGCTGAAACTTAATATTGAAGAAGGAGGCAGATATTATTGTAGATATTACTGTTTGTATTTTGTGTACCCTTTTGTCGCTGTTTGCCATGATATACGACTTACAAACCTATAAAATACCGAACATTATATGCGTTGTCGGGTTAATATCGGGTGTTGTATTTAATTTGTTTATCTATGGAGTATCAGGTATAAAGGATAGTATGATTGGAATTATCAGTCCTATAGGGATTCTTTTTATATTTTTCTGTCTGAGAATAATAGGTGCAGGTGATATTAAACTTCTTTCTGCAATTGGTGCATTTATTTCATTAGATGTAGTTAAGATAATTTTTATCACATTCGTCATAGCCGGAGCTTATTCCTTTTTATATGTAATTGTCAAGTTGCTTAGGAGATTGGCAGACAGGAATAAAAAATCAAAATATACATTTTCACGTATGCATCTTTCGGTTTCTATATTCGCAGCATCGGTTATTTATACTGTTTCTTTGTTATGTATATGAGATTTGGAGGTTGGTATGAATGAGTATAAGGTAGGTATCTGCGACAGTGATACATATTATGTAATGGGGGTTATGGAATATATAAATTTAAATGAGAGTATTCCGATTAAGATTTTCGCTTTTTCAAATCTTAACTCAATAGAGGATTATATCAGGAGGAATAAGCTTGATATGCTTTTATTGGACGAGAAGTTCGAATATAATGACACATCAATTTTAATCTTCAAGCTTACTGACATAAGAGAGAACAGCTCAAAAAACGGAAAAATATATAAATATCAAAACATTGAGAATATTTCATTCACAATCCTTAAGATACTTGATAACAAAAGACTTAATACTAAGAATGGAAATTATGTATATGGTATATATTCGCCCCTTGGCAGATGCGGAAAGACAAGCCTTGCAAAAGGAATATGCAATTACTATAAGGACAGTCTGTATATCGGGTTTGAGGCATTTGCCGGCGGGCTTCCGGAGGATATGGAGTCCTATAGAACGCTTTATGAACATTTTATGTACTATCTCATAAGCGAAAATATTCGTATAAATGAAGTGATAGATAAAATGAACCATGTTAATGGATACAGGTCATTTATTGCACTTGATTATAAGGATTTAAAAAGTGTAAGTACGGAAAATATAAAATGGCTCACGGATACATTGCGATATTCGAATGAGTATCGAAGGATTGTATATGATATCAATGCCGGTGTTATGGATATAAGAGTGATGCTTGCAGTAGACAGAATCTATGTGCCGGTTTTAAAAGACAGGGTGTCTGCTGATAAGATTGACAGATTTGAAAAGATGATAGCAGTTGATTATAGCGAATTGGTATCAAAGGTTAATTATATCGAGGTTCCCGACGCAGATTGGGATAGCGGCAAAATCAGAGAATTAATTATGAAGGGAGATATATAGTATTGCAGGGCGAAGACATAAAGAAAAAACTTAAAGACAGGATAATGTCCGAGATTGATTTGAGTGTAGAGCCGGATGACAGTGATATAGGCCGGATAATTGATAACTGTATATTATCTGAGGCAGAAGCGGTACATATGCCGCTTGTCGAGAAGCTGCAATTGAGAACCGAGCTTTTTAACTCGTTCAGAAGATTAGATATATTAACAGAGTATCTTGATGATGAGGATATAACGGAAATTATGGTTAATGGATATGATACGATTTTTTTGGAGAAAAAAGGACATATCATAAGTGCACCGAAAGTGTTCGACTCTGAGGAAAAACTAAAATCTGTAGTACAACAGATTGTGGCGGATTGTAACAGGCGAATAAACGAAGCAAATCCGATAGTTGATGCAAGACTTGCCGATGGTTCAAGAGTAAATATTGTCTTATATCCGGTATCATTAAGCGGTCCTGTCGTTACTGTAAGAAAGTTTCCTAAGGAAGTTATGACTTTAGATAAGCTTGTCGGAATTGGCTCATTGGATGCTGGTGTAGCTAAGTTTCTTAAGCTGTTAATTAAGGCAAAATACAATATTTTTATATCCGGGGGAACAGGTTCCGGTAAAACGACATTTCTTAATGCGCTTTCAGCTTTTATTCCAAAGGATGAGAGAATAATAACCATTGAGGATGCAGCGGAATTACAGATACGTGAGGTGCCAAATCTGATACGTCTTGAGGCAAGAAATGCCAATGTAGAGGGTGAGAATGAGATAAGCATCAGAGATTTAATTAAGACAAGTCTAAGAATGAGACCGGACAGAATTATTGTCGGAGAGGTACGGGATATGGCTGCGATTGATATGCTGCAGGCTATGAACACGGGACATGATGGTTCTCTGTCTACCGGTCACGCCAATTCTGCACAGGATATGTTGTCACGACTTGAAACTATGGTTTTAATGGGTATGGATATCCCGCTTTCTGCAATTAAAAAACAGATAGCTTCCGCAGTTGATATAATCGTTCATCTTGGAAGGCTAAGGGACAAGAGCAGGAGGGTATTGGAGATATGCGAGGTTCTGGAGGTAGATATGAGTTGTGGAGAGATAAAGATGAACACATTATTTGAATTTAAAGAGACAGGTGATGTGGAAGGAAAGATAAAGGGACTTTTAAGAAAGATAAATGACCTTGTTAATACGCAAAAACTAATGAATGCAGGACTTTATGGGATTTATGAGGAGATAAACGGTGAATTATAGGATGTATAAACCGACGAAAAAATGGCTGATGGGTGAATTGCTAAAAATATGTGCTTTATCGTGTGGAATCGGATATTTATTCTTTGACAGTCTGATATGGTCGGGAGTTCTTCTGCCATTTGGGATATTTATATGGAAGAAAGATACAGAATCATATATCGAAAAGTGTAAGAAGACACTTACCAAAGAGTTCAGAGAAATGATAGTTGTACTGTCAGGAAATCTTAATGCAGGTTACTCTCTTGAGAGAGCATTTGCAGTGACATATGGCGATTTGAAGAAAAACGGTAACGACTATCAATACATATTGTCGGAACTTAAGATTATTCTTAATGGAATTGAGTGCAACAGGAGAGTTGAAGATTTATTGTCAGACTTTGGTAAAAGAAGCGGTGTGAGGGATATTTTGGATTTTGCAAGGCTTATTGTGTCAACAAAGATTTACGGTGGGAACATCGTGTCCGTTATCAGACAGACCGCAGGTAATATATCTGAAAAACATATGGTTGAAGAGGAGATAAATACGATTATTGCATCAAAGAAGCTTGAAGGACGAATAATGCTTCTAATGCCGTTTTTAATAATCATTTATATGAAGTTCACTAATGCCGGTTATATGAATGTTATGTACCGGACTATGCTTGGGAAAATTGTAATGTGTATAAGTCTGATATTCATTTTATTTTCCGGAGCTTTAATCAATAAAATTGTGAAAATCGAGGTATAAATATGTTAGTCATAAATATAGTGGTTTTCGTGATGTTTTTTATGCTCTATATGCTGAGCAGAAAACATTATTCGAAATATAAGAATGTATTTTGGAAAATGGGTGGATTAATATACGGAAAATCAAAAAAAGAGTTAAATACAGCTAAGAAAAAATCTGACTTTCGAAAAATCAAAGTTGTATCTAATGCAAATTTAGATGAACTCACTGAGCTTTATTATATAAAGATTATCTCAATATGTATGGTGGTTATTTTTGTAATAAATGCAGCCTGTATGATACTTGCCGTATATCATGTTTTCTCCGGTAAGAATTCATCAAATATTATTGAAAGAGGTGATTACGGTGATGATGTTTCTTCCTGGGATGTATACGTAGGAGTAGATTCGTCACAGGAGGTATACGAGCTTACGGTTTATCCGAGGCAGTATACAGAGGATGAATTTTATCAGAAAGCAGAGGAAGTATTTACTGAGCTTAAAAGTGACATATTAGCAGATAATGAAGATTTACAGCATATTAATGGAGATTTGATACTTCCGTCTTCAGATGACAGTGGTATCTTTGAGATAAGCTGGTGGAGTGATTATCCGGAATATATTTCTTCGTCCGGTAAGGTGTATCTTGATGAACTGCAAAAAGCAACCGAAGTTAATTTGACGGCAAAAATAGCGTATCTGGAATTCAGTGTACAGGAGAATTATCATATTACCCTTGTGCCTGTTGAAGTGTCGGATGATTTAAGTGATGTGGTTGGTGAGGTATTAAAGGAAATTGAAGCAGATAATCGCAGTAAATCAAGCATAGAACTTCCGAAGGAGATATCAGGACACAAAATATCGTTGAAACAGCGGGATAACAGCATTTATAAGCAACTTCTCGGATTAGGAATTATCATGTGTACCATTACAATAATGTTCTCAAACTCTAATCTGAAGGAAAAAATGCAGAAAAGGGATAATATGCTTATGAATGAGTATGCATCTTTTGTAAATAAGTTGTGGCTTTTGCTGGGAACCGGAATGACAATTAAGAATTGCTTTATCAGGATGATTGATGAGGCAGAGGAAAAGAATATTTTGGTTAAGGAACTCGAATATACCGTAAATCAGATTAATTCAGGCTTTGATGAGGCGACAGCGTATGATGAATTGGGAATAAGATTAGCGCTTCCTCAGTATACAAGGCTTATGAACAGGATAAGCCAGAATTTGAGGATGGGCACAAAGGATTTGCGCATACTTATGCGCGATGAGGTAAGAGAGTCAATGGAAAGCAGAAAGGAATATGCAAAAAAGAAAGGAGAAGAGGCATCTACAAAGCTTTTAGTACCAATGATTTTACTTATGACGGTAGTGATAGTAATAATTATGGTTCCTGCTTTTGTTGGCTTATAGATATGAAATAAGGTTTAAGGGGGATATGAGATATGAATACATTAAAAAGGTTTTTACAAGAGGAAGAAGGAATGGGTGTCGTTGAGGTTATACTGATAATTGTCGTTCTTATAGCGATGGTGGCAATATTCAAAGATCAAATCGAAGAGTTAGTCAATAATATCTGGAAATCTATCAACAAGGATGCCAAGAACATTTACAAGTAATTATGGAGGGAGAATATGAATAATAAAGGACAAATTACAGTATTTTTGTGTCTTATAATAACAGCTTTTTTATTTGTTGGTATGACTGCGCTTGGGGTATGTAAGTATTTTGCAGGCAAGGAAGAGGCTGCTATAGCTGTAAACTCGGCAGTATCAGATATTAAATCAGAGTATAACAGCTACATATTTGAACATTATCATATTCTCCTTTTTGATAAGACGGATTATGGAAAGGGAGAAGCCGCAGTTGAGGAAGAATTTTATGAAAATGTAAAGCTTAATTTAAACAGTGACTGTAATGTTAACAGTGTGGCAATTACAGATTACGATTTGATAACAGACAATAATTGTGAAGCACTTAAATCACAGATTAATGACTATATCGTATATGCCGGGATAGAATACGGAGCATCAGAGATACTTGGTAAAACAAAGGGAAAGGATGCAAATATTAATGAGGAAACTATAAATGATATGGACAGAGACTGTGAGTCGGATGAATCGTTGGAGAGCGATGAGTCTGATGAGGATGATACTTCCAAAAAGGAGAAAGATCCGAGAAATTTTACGAAAAAATTGGGTAAGCTTGGAATTATTTATTATGTGATTCCGGAAGGACTTTATGTAAATGATGAAATTATTGACTTGTCTGAATGTCCGTCAAAGCCCGGTATCAGCTTTATGGATGGATTTGATATAGACAATAATTTTAACAGCTACAGTAAATTAAAGAGAGATTTAAAGAAAAACTCCGAATGGAACAGTGCTTTGGTTGATGCAGGATGTGGATTGGCATATGCAAAAAATGTATTTAACTGTGCAGTTAATACTGATATCAATGATAATACTGTATTTGACTTTGAATTAGAGTATCTTATATGTGGAGATTGTTCTGATTATAATAATCTTAATAAAACTATAAAAAAAATCATAGCCATTCGTTTTCCGATCGACTTCACATATTTACTTACCGATACTTCTAAGATGTCAAGGGTTAAGACTATAGCATTAGCATTAAATGCCTCGACCGGCATTCCCTATCCCATAATGAAATATCTTATAGCAGGCTGTTGGTCATATGTTGAAGCAGCTGCTGATGTAAAGGTGTTGCTTAAGGGAGAAAAGCTCCCGTTTGAAAAGAGTTATTCAAGCTGGATGACAGATATAGATAATTTCGGAGACAGCTTAAATGCTGCGGATACAGATAATGATGAAGGTATGTCATATGAGGATTATCTGGCAATACTTATGGCTTTGAATATGGACAAGACGTATAAGAGAATGTTGGATTTAATGCAGCTTAATGCCGGACAGATATATCCTGAATTTTTAATGGAAAATGCAGCAGTTGGTTTATCTGCTGATGTGAGTATTTCTTATGCAGGCAGCGTATTTGATTTTAATATAAGTGGGGGATATTAGCGGTTGTTTGTTTTAATGTCCTCTGTCTTATGCCCGATAAAATAAAATCCTCTTCAGGTGCAGATCAAGTGAGGCAGAGGATGTTAAAACAAATAATCGTGATATATAGACCATCAGTTGTTTGCAGGTGGGATTGAGTGTTTTAATATAAAATTATGGAGTGCTTAGATTATGAAAAAATTTTTTTCAAATAACAGAGGTAGTGCTGTGGTTGAAGCAACTTTGATAATACCGTTATTCTTATTTGCTATGCTTACTATATATTCCATGTGTCAGTGCAAGCTTACAGAGGAGACAATATATGAAGCGGCTGCCGAGACTGTGGAGTACATGGCAGAGTATTCATATATATCAGATAATACCATGTATTTGGCACAGTTAAAAATGCAGGAATATATAGATGATAAGGAACTGGTCGAAAGATATGTAAGTGGAGGTATAGGTGGTTTAAGTTATCTTGGGACGATTCCGAGGGATGGAGAAGATTATGTAATATTAAGAGTTAATTATTCTCTGAATATTGATATACCATTTATGCCTAAGCTTAGTAAAAAAAGATATATAGTTGTAAGGCAGAGAGCATATATTGGAGAGTCGGATGAAGCTAAGACAGAAAAGTCGGATTATGATAAATATGTATATGTAACAGATAACCGGGACGTATACCATGAAAGCCGGGCATGTACGCATCTTAATCTGTCAGTACATACTTCATCAGATACATATGCTAAGGCTAACGGATATACCGCTTGTGAATTCTGTGGGGAACAAAGCGGTGATCTTGTATATATAACTGATGAAGGAAGAAGATATCATTACAATAAGAATTGCAGCGGCTTAAAAAGAAGCATATATCGTGTCAGACTTAGTGAGACAGGCGGATTGGGAGGTTGTCAAAGATGTACAGATTAAATGATAGAGGAAGCGTTATAATTGAGATGACTTTAATAATGCCTTTTATAATTTTTATAATAGTTTTCGTGTTGTTTTGGTTTTTAGATGTAATAAATGATGGGATTACTCAGGGAGAGACATATTCGGAATTATACACATTATCAATGGGAGATAATGCAGAGAAAATAGCATCTGATCTTACTGAAAGTTTAAGCAGTCACATAGTTGGGGTTAATAATATTCCACGGGTTAATATTAAGGCGGATGGCGGAAGAATATATGCGTATATAGATAGCTCTGATTTGCAAGGAGGGATTATTTATCTGTATCAGGGTAAGAAGAATTATTTTTCGAGAGAATATGATTTGTGTACTGATAGGTTGAGGAGATGGCAGTTGTATGGAGATTTATTACGGGAGTAAAGGAGTAAATAATTTTATTGAGGCGAAATTAAGTGGAAATGACGGAGATTTTGCACATAATGCCTATATATTTAAAATGCTTGAAGGAAATGACATAAATGGTATCTTAAAACCTGTTATAAACAAATTAGATGAGTATATATTTATCAGATACAATATCACATCGTTCTCTATGCTTGAAAAATACTTCCTGAAACAAAAACCTGACATAGATACTTTTGTTAAAATAATAAGCTGTATATGTAATGCAATAAGTGAATCGGAAAAATATCTGTTAAATCCGAACGACCTGGTAATCTCAGCGAATTATATGCTTTGGGATATGAGCAGGAGTGAGCTTAAGCTGATTTATATTCCGTTTTACGATATGGATATAAAAAGTCAACTTAAGAATTTTATAGAATATATTATGAAGATATTTGATTATTCAAGCGCTGACGGAACTATGAAAATGCACCGCATATACGATATGGTTGTGTCGGATTGCTTTGATATGAATATTCTTAAGTTTGAACTTGGTAGTAATTCCAAGAGTAGAATTAAAGAAGATATGGATTATTCAAATGAAAATAATAATTTTGCAAATGATTATGATGAGCCTGTATATATAAATTTCGAAGAAGATAAAAATGAAAGAAAAAATATGCTGCATGAGATATTGTTGGTAATTAATATCTTGTTGGTAGTTGTTTTGTTTTCTTTGCATTTTTTAATAAGCAAAAGTGCATATCCTCTGATCGGAGCATTAGTTGCACTTATCGTACTTGCGGTTAATGTATTGATTTATGTATTAAGGAAGGAAAAGGAAGAAATAATCGACGAAGATAAATCAATGGAAGAATTCAAAATATATGCTGATCAGATAACAAAGGAATATGAGAAAAAGTATCCTGAAATTAATGATTGTGAAACAAACTGTGATAATAGAACATATGCTTATTTAAGTTATGATGATAAAATCACAGATGAAAAAATAACTGACAAGAAATATTCATCAATACAAAACAAAAAGGAATATAAATTGGTTCCTTTGAATGATGGTATGCTTGAACCGATTATTTTGAACAGTGACAGGCAGAAAATAACAATAGGCAGAGGAAATAAAGAGTCAGACTACCGGCTTAATAAGGAACAGATAAGCAGAGTTCATGCAAGTATTACATTTAATGAAGGCGGAATATATATTGAAGACCAAAACTCTACCAATGGAACATATATTAACTCGGAAAAAATTGAAGCGTTTGTGCAAAAAAGTTTAAACGTAGGAGATATAATAAAATTGGCAAATGAAGAGTTTTTTGTGTCGTAGTCACATTAGCTTGCCAAATAAGCACTTCGTGCTTGCTTGGCTCACTTCATTGCGTACAGCAACCGCCAAAGGCGGTTTAAGTCACATTAGCTCGCCAAATAAGCACTTCGTGCTTGCTTGGCTCACTTCATTGTGGTATATTAAATATGTCGTATTGTCAGTTTATGTAATGAGGTGAACAGCTTTGAAGATAAATATATATTATGGCGGCAGAGGATTACTGGAGGATCCGACGTTATTTGTGCTTGACAGAATTATGCAGGTTCTTGAGGAATTAAGGGTAGATGTAAAAAGATACAATATGTATGAGGATAAGGCGGGAATTGCGACTTTACCCAATACCCTAAAGGAATGTGACGGTATAATACTTGCTTCTTCTGTGGAGTGGTTCGGTATCGGAGGATATATGCAGCAATTTCTGGATATGTGCTGGCTGTATGGTGACAAGGAGAAGATTTCCGGACTTTACATGATGCCGATAGTAGTCGCAACTGCCTATGGTGAGATGGACGCAGAGCTTTCTTTGAGAAAGGCGTGGGATATTCTTGGAGGAACTTCCATAAACGGTATTGCAAGTTATGTGGAGAGTGCCGAGGTATTTGAACGTAACTCTGCTTTTTTGTCGTTGATAGAAAAGAAGGCTGAAGATTTATACAGAAGTGTAAATCAGCATATGGTTAAACTTCCTACCAGTAATACCGAAGTTAAGAACAATATTATCAAGAAGCATAATATCAAGCTTACCCCACAGGAGAGCGAGCAATTATCTAAGTTCGTAGCTGATGACGGCTATGTTAAGAAGCAGAAGGAGGATATTGAAGAACTTGCTGCTATGTTTAAGCACATGCTTGGTGATGATGAGCCTAAGGCAGAAGAAAATTATGAGGATGATATAGTCGCAGGATTTTTCAAGAATTATTTTCCTGAGAAGGATTTTTCTGCAAGATATGTGATAATTATTCCGGATATAGGAAAGAATCTGATAATAGAGATAAAAGATGGACAAGAGCTTATCTGTGAATACGGAGAGGATAGCGAGGCTGATGTTAAGTTAAAGGCTAAAAGTGATATGATGCGTGATATAATAGCCGGCAAGATGACATTCCAAAAGGGCTTTATGTCCGGGGAGATAACGGCAAAGGGTAACTTCAAGACGCTTCGTATGTTAGATCAGATATTCAGATTCAGATACAATAAATAATAATATATGAGAAATACCGGCTTGAACATTTTGGATTAGTGTGTCAGGCGTAAGGAAAGGACATAAATATGTCGTATCAGGCATTATACAGGAAATGGAGACCAAATGAGTTTGGTGAGGTAAAGGGACAGGAGCATATAGTTACCACCCTTAAAAATCAGGTAAAATACGACAGAGTCGGACATGCATATCTCTTCTGCGGAACGAGAGGAACAGGTAAGACTACTATAGCAAGGCTTCTGGCGAAGGCGGTGAATTGTGAACATCCGTTACAGGATGGAAGTCCCTGCAATGAGTGTGCAAGCTGTAAGGCTATAACGAACGGTTCATCAATAAATGTAATAGAGATAGACGGAGCATCCAATAATGGTGTGGATAATATCAGACAGATAAATAATTCTGTACAGTATTCGCCTTCAACAGGAAGATATCTGGTATATATAATTGATGAGGTTCATATGCTCAGAAAAGAAGCTTTTAATGCGCTTCTCAAGACTTTAGAAGAACCTCCTTCCTATGTGATTTTCATACTTGCGACGACAGATGTACATTCTGTTCCGATAACCATATTATCGAGGTGTCAGAGATATGATTTTAGAAGGATATCTATTGAAACTATAACGGACAGACTGGCTGAGCTGCTTGACAGAGAGGGTATCAGAGCACAGAGGGATGCCCTTGCATATGTGGCTAAGGTCGCTGATGGTTCTATGAGAGATGCTCTTAGTATACTCGACCAGTGTATATCGTTTAATCTTGGTGAAGAACTTACCTATGATAGGGTACTTAACACCATAGGTGCTGTTGATATAGATATATATATCAGTCTTTTTGAGGCGATAATTACTGATAATGTAAATAAAGCTGTAAGTATAGTGGATGATGCGGTATGGCAGGGTAAGGATTTGTCCCAGTTTGTCATTGAATTAATCGGATTTATAAGAAATGTACTTATGCTTAAGTTAGATGAGGACTTTGATGTAGATATAGCGTCGGAAAAAAAGAATGCACTTATAGAATTTGGTAAAGAATTAAAGGAAGATTACCTGATAAATTATATAAATATACTTCAGGAGGCTTCAAATAAACTGGCGTATGTCAGAACCAAAAGAGTGGTTGTGGATGTAGCCATAATCAAGATGTGTAAGCCCGAGATGCAGAAGGATTATTCGGCAATCGAGAAAAGACTTGAAAACCTTGAGAAGAAGTCGGAAGAGCTTGGCGAAAAGCAGGTGGTATATGTATCTGCTGAGAATGCGAAGACATTTAATACGACTGTGGTGGCCGATAACGAAGTAAATAAGACAGCATCTGATAAAGATGAAAGCAATAAAATAATCGGTAATCTTAAAAAAGAATTTCCTGAAGCGGAATATAAAGAGATAGTCAGCATAATCAGTATATGGAAGCCTCTTATGAATAAGGTAATGCGTATACAGAGAAGGTTTATAGAGAAGGCCAAGGTTGTGCCGGGAGACATACGCTCTGCAATAGATCTTGTGTTTGTCAGGAATTCCGATAATGCTCTTGCAATTGAATATTTTGAAAAAAAAGAAAATCGCTCATTGCTTGAAGAGGAAATATCAGAACTGGCGGGAAGGGATATTCATATAGGCGTAAGAGTTGTAAATGCTAATGATAAATCTGTTGAAAGAGCTAACAGTCTTGATCTTTCAAAGATTAATTATGATGATATAGAGTTTAAAAATTAGGAGGTCTAAAATGGCAAAAAGAGGTGGATTTCCGGGTGGTATGGGTATGCCGGGAAACATGAACAATCTTATGAAGCAGGCTCAGAAGATGCAGAAGCAGATGGAGGAGACTACCAAGGAGCTTGAAGAGAAGGAGTATGAGGCGACAGCCGGCGGCGGAGTTGTCAAAGTAAAAATCAACGGTAAGAAGGAAATAACCGAAATAAATATTGATAAAGACGCATTTGACAGAGACGACGAGGATTTATTTGAGGATATTGAAGAGAATGTTATGGCTGCCGTAAATGAGGCTATTAGAATGCAGTCTGAGGATGAGAAAGAAAAGATGGGCAAGATAACCGGTGGTTTAGGCGGAGGTTTCCCATTCTAATGGATATATACGGAGATAAGGTCAATAAATTAATTGAAGAATTATCCGGATTACCCGGTATAGGCGGTAAGACAGCTCAAAGACTTGCATTTTACATAATTAATATGCCTGAGGACAGGGTTAAAAGCTTGTCAGAGGCTGTGCTTGATGCAAAAACGCATATTAAATATTGTAAAAGCTGTTATACTATTACCGACAGGGAAGAATGTCCGATATGTGCATCACCAAACAGAAATCACAAGCTGATTATGGTTGTTGAGACTCCGAGAGATTTGGCGGCTTATGAGAGGACAGGCCAATATCAGGGAGTATATCATGTGCTTCACGGTGTTATTAATCCTGCTATGGGTATAGGGGCAAATGATATCAGACTCAAAGAACTAATCATAAGGCTTGAACAGGAGGATGTTGAAGAGGTTATCGTAGCAACAAATTCCAGTGTGGAAGGAGAAGCGACGGCTATGTATATTTCCAAATTGATAAAACCGTCAGGCATAAAGACCACGCGTATAGCGAGCGGTGTACCTGTGGGAGGCGATTTGGAGTGTATAGATGAGATGACTTTGCTTAGAGCATTGGAAGGAAGAATAACTATATAGAAAGCGAGGTAGATAAGATGAAACGAATTGGAATGCTTACAAGCGGTGGAGATTGTCAGGCTTTAAATGCAACTATGAGAGGTGTCGTAAAGGGACTTCATGGCTGTTTCAAAGAGGTTGAGATATATGGCTTCCTTGAGGGCTATAAGGGACTGATTTACGGGAACTATCAGAAACTTTCACCTGATGATTTCTCGGGCATACTGACTAAGGGAGGAACAATACTTGGAAGCTCCAGAACACCATTCAAGGAGTTGGATATTCCTACACCGGACGGACTTGACAAGGTTAAGTCGATGAAGGAAAACTATAAGAAGCTTAAATTAGACTGCCTTGTTGTATTAGGTGGAAATGGTTCACAGAAGACTGCTAACCGTCTGTCAGAAGAGGGGCTTAATGTGATAGGTCTTCCTAAGACGATTGATAACGATTTATGGGGAACTGACATGACCTTTGGTTTCCAGAGCGCAGTTGATATAGCAACAAATGCGATTGACTGTATCCATACTACAGCCAGTTCTCATGGAAGAGTATTCATAGTTGAGGTTATGGGACATAAGGTTGGCTGGATTACACTTCATGCAGGTATTGCTTCGGGTGCTGATGTCATTCTTATTCCTGAGATACCATATGATATTAAGAAGGTATGTGCTGCACTTGAGAATAGAACAAAAGAAGGCAAAGGTTTCTCTATCCTCGCTGTTGCAGAGGGTGCAATATCAAAAGAAGTTGCAAAGCTTCCAAAGAAGGAACGTAAGCAGGCAGTTACAGATGCTGCGGCTAAATATCCGTCGGTTGCTTATGAAGTGGCTGATAAGATTAAGCAGTATTCAGGCATGGATATAAGGGTTACGGTTCCGGGACATACGCAAAGAGGCGGAAGCCCATGTCCGTATGACAGAGTTATATCAAGCAGATTTGGTGCCAAGGCAGCAGAGCTTATTAAGAAAGAGGATTTTGGTAAGCTTGTTGTCATGAAGAATAATGATGTTACAGCTATCCCGCTTAGTGAGAGTGCCGGCAAGCTTAAATATGTATCACCTGATGACAATATTGTAAAGAATGCAAAGATGCTTGGTATTTCATTTGGAGATTAATTAACTCACATTACATTACCGAACGAATATAATAATCTAAAGAAACAGCGAAACTACACTTTAAGATAAATATAGTTTCGCTGTTTCATATAATGATTATAGTGAGGTATATATGGGTGATTTTGTGGTTAATTCTAAGCTTTATACACCGGAAATTTGTCTCATAGATGAGGAAGAGTTAGAACGTGACAGGGAATACATGATGCAGATGTATCCTGTAAGAGCCAGAATGATAATGGTTTTGGTTGAAGATGAATGTGACAGGCTGGAATATGAAGGAAGTCCTATGTTTGCCATGTTTCCTGACAAGGAGACACTAAGACGTATAGCGGATAAAATATATAATAAAATAAAATACAAAGATGATGATAACGAATTAAGACATTTGATCGAAGTGATGCTTTGCAATGAGTTTTATGTAAGACGAAGCAGATATAAAAGAAGGAGAAGATTCTTTTAGGCTGATGATAAGAAAGATAATTTTAAGAGTTATAGTATTTACCGTGGTTGCGGTATGTACGGCTTTTTTTGTAAATAAATTAAATAATCTTGGGCTGGATGCGGTTTCGAGAGAAGTTGAGGAACCGGAATTACCTGTAGTATACGGATGCCTTGGTGAGAGGACGGTTAATATGATGAACGGATATACTCAGGTAATGTCCACGAGCCTTATGAGAGACGGAATAATACCTGTAGATGAGGAATACGGCGTAAAAGTCAGGGTGGTTGATGAATCCGGTTTTGGTTCGACATACAGCTATGAATTAAGAAGTATATCGGGAGATAATCTGATTGAAACCGGAGAGGCTTTAGAAGGACGTACAAAAGATGGATATACGGAATACAGTGTTAATTTCAGGATGGATATGAGCGAAAATAAGGAGTATATTTTTGCATTTATTATAACCGATTCCGAGGGGGAAAGCGCAAGGTATTATACACGGGTTGTAGACTTGAAAAATCAATATGCAAAAGAAATTATAAGCTATGCATTGGAATTTCATAACACTACTTTCATTAAAGATGTTAATGAGAGTGAGGGCAATATGGTTTTCGACCAACTGAAAGTAACACCGGAAGGACAAGACTATGATTTGTCACACGTAAATCTTAATTCCTCATATGATATGATTAGCTGGGGTGGCATGAGTCCTATTTCCGTGACAGGAGTCATACCCGAGATAACAGAACTTGACGGAGAGTATGCTGTTATACATCTTGGATATGTGGCTCAGACAGTTAATCAGAGTGTTTCACATTTTTACTATGTAGATGAATACTATACGGCAAGATATAATACAAGCAGGGACGAGGTAGAATTACTTGCCTTTGACAGATATATAGACAGCATATTTGACAAGGATTATATTCATCCCTCTGATAACAGCATAAGTCTTGGCATAGCTTCACCGTCGGAGACCGAATATGCAGCTTCGTCTGACTGTAAAAAGATAGCTTTTGTGAAAGCTGGAGAACTGTGGTATTATGACTATTCAAAAATGACACTTACAAGTGTATTCAGTTTTATTCAGGGAAATTACTCGGATGTCAGGGTAGTCAATAACAATATAGGTATAAATATCACCGATATGGATGAAGACGGTAATTTTTATTTTGTCGTATATGGATATATGAGCAGAGGTAAAAATGAAGGTAAGAATGGACTTGCTTTATATTATTTTGATAGTGAAACCAACAGGCTTGAGGAAAAATATTATGTAAGCTGTGATGAACCGTATGACATTATGAAGCAGGAGGTAGGAAGATTCTCATACTATGATGAGGAAGGATATTTCTATTATCTTTTGGATGGTTCGATTTACAAGATTGATCTTAATAATATGACACAGGATACCTTAGTATTTGATATTTCATCAGACAAATACCTGGTATCTGATAATAAGAAACTTGTGGCATATCCGAATTCTGATGTAGATGAGGAAGTCACGGGAATAATAGTTAGAAATTTTGAAACAGATAATGAATATGTTGAAAGCGGAACGGATAGTGACAGATATCTTGGGCTTGGATTTGTGGGAAATGATTTGATATTCGGTGTAGCGGATAGTAAAGATGTTACAATAACCTCTGCGAATGAGGCTATACTTCCGATGTATAAGATTAATATTATGCAACCGGATGGAAGTATAATAAAGGAGTACAGTAAAAGCGGGATATATATTATGAACGCAATCGTTGGAGAGGATACGATATATCTTACGAGAGCGGTTAAAAATAATAATTTCTTTGAAGAAACGGATGCGGATTTTATATCATATAACAAGGAAGTTAATCCGCTGGTATTAGAGCTTGGTACATCATATACCAATTATGATTATACCGAGCATAATATTAAATTTCCGTCAAATATTTATATTTCGGCAAATGTTGAACCGATAATGACAAAATACAATGACAGTAAATTTGATAAGGATTTTAAAATCGAAACGGGCACAAGGGATAATGTGTTCTATGTGTTTGATAATTCCGGCTATGTTGGAGAATACAGGAGTGCCGGAAGTGCAATATCTGCCGTTAATCAAAGAGGCCATGGATTGGTTGTAAGAAGTGAAGGAGATACAATCTACCGAAGTATAGAGGCAGAAAGCTATAATACGGTGGCAGACTATATAGATGAAACCATGACACCTTATAAGGATAGGTCGCTTATGACCTGCGCCTATATGTGTATTGATTATATGGGAGAAAAGGTTGAATATGAGGATATTATTGCCTGTGGTTCGTGGGAAGAAGTTTTTGATGAATATACTCATGGAGTGGGTATTAATATATCGGGTATAAGTCTTGATACGGCACTTTATTTCCTTGACAGAGATGTGCCTTTTGCAGCATGTATAGATGACGGAAGATATGTACTTGTAATAAGCTACAACTCCAGCCACATAAGGTATTATGATCCTTTTGCGGCTGAAGAAGTAAAGGTTACAAGAGAAAATTTCGAGAACTTATTAAGTATGCAGAGCAATACCATGTATACTTACACATCCCAGTAGCCTTCCAATGTGGCAAAATAATCCTCCGGAGTTTCTGCACGGCGAATCTGTTTTATTGAACCGTCTTGGCATAACAAAAGCTCTGCGGATTTTAATCTGCCGTTATAATTATATCCCATAGCAAATCCGTGAGCACCCGCATCGTGGATTACAAGGTAGTCGCCCTTGTCAATCTTAGGAAGCTTACGGTCTATGGCGAATTTATCGTTGTTTTCACATAGTGAGCCGGTGATATCATAGGTATGGTCACATGGCTCATTTTCTTTTCCGAGCACTGTTATATGATGGTATGCGCCGTACATGGCAGGACGCATAAGATTGACCGCACAGGCATCGACACCGATGTATTCCTTATGGATATGTTTCTCGTGGATTGCTTTGGTGACAAGGTGTCCGTAAGGTGCAAGCATGAACCTTCCAAGCTCCGTGAAAATACTTATATCTCCAAGTCCTGCCGGGACTAAAACCTCATCAAAAGCTTTGTGGACGCCTTCGCCGATAGCAAGTATATCGTTAGGCTCTTTATCAGGAGTATAAGGAACTCCTATACCGCCTGAAAGATTGATAAATGAAAGAGATATACCGGTTTTTTTCTTTATTTCAACTGCAAGCTCAAATAATATCTTCGCAAGCTTTGGATAATATTCATTTGTAACGGTGTTACTTGCTAAAAATGCATGGACACCGAATCTTTTGGCTCCCATTTCTTTGAGTCTTGTATAAGCCTTAAAAAGCTGCTCCTTAGTCATGCCGTACTTGGCATCACCGGGATTGTCCATTATGGTATTTGATATTAAAAAGGTTCCTCCCGGGTTGTATCTGCAGCATATCGTCTCAGGTATTCCGCAAATCTCATCCACAAAATCAATATGAGTATAATCATCCAGATTAATTATTGCGCCGAGTTTTGCGGCAAGCTCTATGTCTTCTGCCGGTGTATCGTTTGCGGAGAACATTATATCCTGCCCCGTAACTCCGACTCTTTCGGACATTAGTAATTCGGTGTAGGACGAACAGTCAGTACCGCATCCTTCTTCTTTGAGAATCTTAAGTATGGTTGGATTAGGTGTTGCTTTGACTGCAAAATATTCTTTATAGCCTTTGTTCCAGGAAAAAGCCTGCTTTAATTTACGGGCATTCTCTCTTATGCCTTTTTCATCATATATATGAAAAGGGGTAGGGTAAGTCTTAACAATCTCTTCAATCTGTTCTTTAGTGACAAATGGCTTTTTCATCATGGAACCTCCTATAGCTTTAAAAGTAATATAAAAACATGGCTATTGTAACACAATATATTTAATTGTAAAAGTTTTTTCTGATTGAAAATGAAATTAAATAATGATAGTATGAGTGAGGCGGCTTATAAATGTCTGATGAATTGAGCCAATGTGAGAAAATATATAGAAACTATAGTATAGATGGTTATATACGTCTCTACAGTAGATAATAGGAATAACGAATTATGGCTGATACTTTAAATACAGAAAAAATTAACACGATAATTACGGATGTTTCTGATGATGCTATAAAAAAAGCTTCTGACATATTAAGATGCGGCGGACTTGTCGCATTTCCGACTGAGACTGTCTATGGACTGGGGGCAGACGCACTTAATCCTGAAGCGTCGAAGAAGATATATGAAGCAAAGGGAAGACCGAGTGACAATCCTCTTATAGTTCATATCGCAGATATTGAAGATGTATATAAAATAGCCGAAACGGTCTCTGATAAGGCAGTTATGCTCATGGAGGCTTTCTGGCCGGGACCTCTTACAATTATTCTTAACAAGAAGATAATTGTACCCGATAGTACGACCGGAGGGCTTGATACTGTGGCGATACGAATGCCGTCACATCCTGTTGCGGCAAGGCTTATAAGGGAAAGCGGAGTATATATTGCGGCACCGAGTGCCAATACTTCGGGGCGTCCGTCACCTACTCTTGCAGAGCATGTCATAGAGGATATGGATAGTCGGATAGATATGATAATCGACGGCGGAGCTGTGGGTATAGGGATAGAGTCAACCATAGTCGATATGACAGGAGATATACCTGTTATACTAAGACCGGGATATATCACTAAGAAGATGCTTGAAGAAATAGTGGGCGAGGTAAGTATTGATAAGGGGCTTATTGAGTCGGATTCTAATATAAGACCTAAGGCTCCGGGTATGAAATATACACATTATGCTCCGAAGGGTGAGCTTAGCATAGTTGAAGCTGATATTCAGACAGAGATATTTGATAACGGGAAGATAAAACGAGGTATAAAGGATAAAAAGATATTAAATGAAAGTGTAGTGGAAAAAATAAACGCACTTGTAGCAAAGAAAAATTATGAAGGTTATGTTACGGCTGTTATAGCGACTAAGGATAATGCGGCATCATATATATGTGACAATGTTCTTGTGGTAGGAGAGGCAGAAAAAGGACTTACTATATCGGCTAATCTTTACGCAGTCCTAAGGAAGTGCGACGAGCTTGGCGCAGATTATATATACAGTGAAGCTTTTGATAACAATGAACTTAGCGGAGCAATAATGAACAGACTGCTGAAGGCGGCAGGACACAGAGTTATTAAGGTTGAAGGAGGAGAAAATGATAGCAATAGGTAGTGACCACGGAGGATATGAACTTAAATCAGAGGTGATTAAACACCTTAAGGAGAGAGGAATAGACGTAAAGGACTATGGCTGCGACAGTACAGCTTCCTGCGACTATCCGGTGTATGCGGATAAGGTTACACAGGCGGTTGTATCAAAGGAATGTGAACTTGGTATACTTATATGCGGAACAGGCATAGGTATGTCAATGGCGGCTAATAAGGTAAAGGGGATAAGAGCGGCACTTTGCAGTGACTGCTTCTCAGCTAAGGCGACAAAAGAGCACAACAATGCAAATATACTATGTATGGGCGCAAGAACCATAGGACCCGGACTTGCTCTTATGATAGTTGATACTTTTTTGGATACGCCATTTTCCGAAGATGAGAGACATATTAGACGTATATCCATGTTTGATTAGTGCAATATAATCACATTAGCTCGCCAAATAAGCACTTCGTGCTTGCTTGGCTCACTTTATTGTGGTATAATATTTTCTGTGTATTTTGTACGAAAATAGGTTAATTTGGTGGTTTTTGATGAATAGGAACACTAATGAGATTTTAAAGATGCTTTTTCTGATTTCTCAGATTGGTGTCACTATGCTTGTGACTATATTTTTAAGTATGGGAATAGGCTATCTGCTTGATAAATATTTAGGCACTAAGCTCATGGTATGGTTTATTGTGCTGGGAGTTGGTGCGGGTTTTCGGTCAACATTTATACTTATAAAAAGATTTATAGGACAGGACAATGGAAAGTCGTAGGGTTTTAATAGAACTTTATGCCGGTATAATCCTTTATACTTTGGCAGGGATTTTACTTGGTATAATACTCGGAATTATATACGGAGGATGGGCTTGGGCGTTTATACCCGGACTTTTGGTCGGTTCATTTACAGCCTGCTATCAGGCATACCATATATACCAAAGTCTTGATAAGGCGCTTGATGATGCTGATGGAAAAAAGGCGAATACCTATATGACCGGACAGAGTATGCTTCGACTTCTTATCAGTGCAGGCGTATTAATAATTGCGATTATAATTCGCTGGCAGGCATTTGTCGGAGTGGCATTCGGACTTCTGGCACTTAAGATATCGGGATATATAAATCCTTTTGTCAGAAAGCTTATGGGACATAATGAAGAAAGAAAAGACTTGAATTCGCTTCTTATGGAGAATTCCGAAGAGTCTTTAAACTCACAGGATGATGAAGATGAATTTGATTACACCTTTAAGCCGATAGGTATGAAGAAATACAAAGGCTGATTAATCAGATTGACAGAGCTGTAGCGGCTCTTGAGATAAAAATAAAATGAAGGAGGGTGAACATATGCACAATGGTTTGGCCATGGGAGTTGTGCCGGTACAGCATGAAGCGGATTTCTTTATCCACGAATTGGTACCGATTAATTTCTTTGGCTCGACAGTATACATTACCACTACTCATGTGTGCTCTGCGATAATTATTATTACGATTGTTATACTTGCAATATGTGCAAGAAACAGCGTGCTTAAGCACAAGGACAATCCTACTAAGTTTTCGGCAGGAGTTGAGATTGTCATTGAGACATTACTTAAGTTTGTCAGTGGGGCTATGGGTAAGGCCGGTAAGAATTACATCAATTACATTGGTGCCATATTTATATATATATTCTTATCGAATATATCGGGTTTGTTTGGTTTGAGACCGCCGACAGCCGACTATGGTACTACATTGTGCCTTGCGCTTATTACATTTGTGATGATTCAATATGCAGCAATCAGATACAAAAAGTGGGGTGCTTTTACGGATTTATTCCAACCGGTGTTCTTTTTCTTTCCGATGAATGTTATTAGTGAGTTTGCAACACCGCTTTCACTTTCACTTCGTCTGTTCGGAAATGTTTTAGCCGGAACAGTTATGATTTCTTTATATTATGGTCTTATACCTGTATTGTTCAGGTTTGGAATACCTGCCGCATTGCACGTTTATTTGGATTTATTCTCAGGTGCAATACAGGCATACGTATTTACAATGCTTACGATGACATTTGTTTTCGATAAGAGAAATGTAGAATAAAAAAATGGAGGATTAAAAAAGATGAATATTAATGTTGAAGGATTAGTTCATGCATTTTCTGCATTAGGCGCTGGTATAGCTGTTTGTTCAGGTATTGGTACCGGTATTGGACAGGGTAATGCAGCAGGTATGGGTGCTCAGGCAGTAGGACGTAACCCTGGATGTAAAGGTGATATAATGTCAACTATGCTTCTTGGACAGGCTGTTGCAGAGACAACAGGTCTTTACGGTCTTGTAGTTGCATTATTGCTTATGTTCGTTAAGCCTTTCGATAATTAGGAGGATAAAAAGTGACATTTATGTTTAATGAAAATGTTGCTCTTCTCTCAGGTCGTATCTTCGGACTTGACATGCAGTTGATATTTGATGCTTTGATACAGGGATGTGCAGTATTCCTTCTCTTTATCTTCTTATCATATATTTTATTTAAGCCGGTCAGAAAGGTACTTGAGGACCGTCAGAATAAGGTTAAGGATGATTTGGAGAGTGCAGCTAAGGACAGAGAGGAAGCAGAAAAACTTAAAACAGAATATGATGCTAAGCTTGCCAATGCTGATGCAGAGGCAGATGAGATTTTAGCTGCTGCAAGAAAGAAAGCTGTTAAGAATGAAGAAAACATCGTAGCCGAAGCAAAGGAAGAAGCTGCAAGAATTATCTCCAGAGCAAATCAGGAGGCAGAACTTGAGAAAGACAAGGTTGCCGATGAGGTTAAGCAGGAGATTATAAGCGTTGCAACAGTTATGGCGGGTAAGTTCGTAGAGGGCGGCTTGGATGATGCCAAGCAGGCTGAGCTTATCGATGAAACACTTAAGGAAATGGGTGATGATACATGGCAAAACAAGTAGATACAACCTATGGCAATGCTTTGTTTGAACTGGCACTTGAGGAGAATAAGACAGATGACTTATTTTCAGAGGTTAAAGCCTTGATTGACATTCTTAAAGATAATGACGAGCTTATAAAATTACTTGCTCATCCACAGATTAATAAAGATGAGAAAAAGAAGATTGTTGAAGAAACTTTCTCCGGAAAGCTTTCGGATGATGTCTTGGGACTTCTTGTAACGGTGGTAGACAAGGGACATATTGCAAATATCGTAGACATTCTGGAATATTTTATAAAACTCGTTAAAAAGTATAAGAATATCGGTGAGGCAAAAGTCACAAGTGCAGTTGCTTTGACTGATGAGCAGAAGAACAATATTAAGAAAAGATTATTAGAAACAACCTCCTATGATGAGATAGAGACAGAATATATAGTTGATAAATCTCTGATAGGCGGATTGGTTATCAGAATTGAAGACAGAGTTGTAGACAGCAGTATCAGGACAAAACTTGATAAGATGTCTAAATCTCTGGCTAATGCATAAATTTCGAGGAAGGAAGGTGTTTAAGTTCCATGAATTTGAAACCGGAAGAGATTAGCTCCGTAATTAAGGAACAAATCAAGAACTACAAGCAGAAGCTTGAAACATCAGATGTTGGAACAGTTATCCAGGTAGCTGATGGTATCGCTCGTATTCATGGTCTTGAAAACGCTATGCAAGGCGAACTCCTTGAATTCCCGGGGGAAGTATACGGAATGGTGCTTAACCTTGAGGAAGATAATGTTGGTGCCGTACTTCTTGGCTCAGCCAACAATATCAATGAGGGTGACATAGTTAAAACTACAGGAAGAGTCGTAGAGGTTCCTGTCGGTGATGCTATGCTTGGCAGAGTAGTAAATGCTTTAGGACAGCCTATAGATGGAAAAGGACCTATTAATACTACCAAGTCAAGACCTGTAGAGAGAGTTGCTTCAGGTGTTATTTCAAGAAAATCAGTAGATACTCCGCTTCAGACAGGTATCAAAGCGATAGATGCAATGGTTCCTATCGGAAGAGGACAGAGAGAGCTTATAATCGGCGACAGACAGACAGGTAAGACTGCTATCGCCATAGATACAATAATCAATCAAAAGGGACAGGGAGTTAATTGTATATATGTAGCCATCGGACAGAAGGCTTCAACAGTAGCAAATATTGTAAAGACTCTTACTGAGTATGATGCAATGGCTTACACTACGGTAGTTGTATCAACCGCCAGTGAATTAGCTCCGCTTCAGTATATTGCACCTTATGCCGGATGTGCTATAGGTGAAGAGTGGATGGAGGAAGGCAAGGATGTGCTTGTTATATATGATGATTTGACTAAGCATGCTGCCGCATACCGTACACTTTCATTATTACTTCGTAGACCACCAGGACGTGAGGCATTCCCGGGTGATGTATTCTATCTTCATTCAAGACTGCTTGAGCGTGCTGCCAAGCTGTCGGATGCATTAGGTGGAGGCTCGCTTACCGCATTGCCAATCATTGAGACACAGGCAGGTGATGTATCTGCGTATATACCTACAAACGTAATATCAATCACAGATGGTCAGATTTATCTCGAGACAGAGATGTTCAACTCAGGTTTCAGACCGGCTATTAATGCAGGTCTTTCCGTATCCAGAGTTGGTGGTGCCGCTCAGATCGGTGCCATGAAGAAGCTTGCTGCTCCTATCCGTGTCGAGCTTGCACAGTTCAGAGAACTTGCAGCATTCTCACAGTTCGGTTCAGAGCTTGATGATGATACCAAGGAAAAGCTTGCACAGGGTGAAAGAATCAGAGAGATGCTTAAGCAACCACAGTACAGACCTATGCCGGTTGAGAAGCAGGTTGTAATAATATATGCAGCAACCAAGAAATATCTTATTGATATACCTGTTGATAAGGTTCTTGAATTCGAGGATGGTTTATTTGAATTTGTTTCAACTAAGTATCCTGAGATATTTGAGAAAATCAGAATTGAGAAGAAGATAAGTGATGAGCTTGACGAAAGTCTTTCAAAAGCTATAGCAGAATTCAAGGAAACATTTTAGTCGCAAGGTTAGGTAGAAAGAGGTGATTTGAGTCTTGGCATCGATGCGAGATATTAAAAGACGTAAGGAAAGCGTCACAAGTACACAGCAGATTACCAAGGCTATGAAGCTTGTTGCAACAGTTAAGCTTCAGAAGGCAAGAGGTAAGGCTGAGAGTAATAAACCGTATTTTAATACACTTTATAACACTATCTGTTCTGTACTTGCCTTGACTAAAAATGTTGACCACAAGTATATTAAGGAAAACGATTGTAAGAAGAAGGCTCTTATAGTAATTACTTCCAACAGAGGACTTGCAGGCGGTTATAACAGTAATATAATTAAACTTATAGCAAGTGGAAGCGGTGACTTATTCCCTAAGGAAGATACATATGTATATGCCATAGGAAAGAAGGGTATCGAAGGTCTTACACGTAGAGGATATAATATACACAAGGATTATTCAGAGGTTATCAATGCACCGCTTTATTCAGATGCACTGGAGATAAGCAAAGAGCTTCTTACTCAGTTTGAGAAGGGTGAGATAGGCGAGATATATCTTGCTTATACCAACTTCAAGAATACAGTCTCACAGGAAGCAAAGGTCATTAAGCTCCTTCCTATAGACCCGGGTGATTTTAAACGGGAGGAAGAGCTTGACGATAGAGTTCAGATGAACTTTGAGGGTTCAGCACAAGGTATCGGAGACTTTGAACCGTTCAGGTCAGGACTTGATGATTCGGAGAACGAAGAGGCTGTACTTAATGAGGTTATACCGAATTATATGAGAAGTATAATATATGGTGCATTTCTTGAAGCGGTAGCCAGTGAGAACGGAGCCCGAATGCAGGCGATGGATTCGGCTACCAGCAATGCAGAGGAAATGATTGATGACTTAACACTTATGTATAACAGAGCAAGACAGGGCGCAATTACTCAGGAGCTTACTGAGATAATTGCCGGTGCAGAAGCAATATCATAAAGATAAGCAATATTAATTAAGGAGATAGAAAATGGCAGATACAAATGTAGGAAAAATTACTCAGATTATCAGTGCCGTTATTGATATCAAGTTTCCGGAGGGACAGCTTCCTGAAATATATGATGCAGTAACCATAGCCACTAAAGACGGCGGCACACTTTATGCTGAAGTAGCTCAGCATCTGGGTGATGATACAGTAAGATGTATAGCAATGGGCCCTACAGATGGTTTAGTTCGAGGTATGGAAGCTGTCAATACAGGTGCACCTATTACTGTTCCTGTCGGCGAAGAGACTCTTGGACGTATGTTCAATGTGTTAGGTAAGCCGATAGACGAGAAGCCGGCACCTGAGGTTTCAACATATCTTCCTATCCATAGAAAAGCGCCGGAGTTCAAGGAGCAGGCAACCGATACAGAGATACTTGAGACAGGTATTAAGGTCGTTGATCTTCTCTGTCCTTACCAAAAGGGTGGTAAGATAGGACTTTTCGGCGGTGCAGGTGTAGGCAAGACAGTACTTATTCAGGAACTTATTACCAACATTGCTACAGAGCATGGTGGATATTCCGTATTCACAGGCGTTGGTGAGAGAACACGTGAGGGTAATGACCTTTACTATGAGATGATTGAGTCCGGTGTTATTGATAAGACTACAATGGTTTTCGGTCAGATGAATGAGCCACCGGGAGCAAGAATGAGAGTTGGTCTTACCGGACTTACCATGGCAGAATATTTCAGAGATAAGGTTGGTAAAGACGTACTTTTATTCATTGATAATATATTCCGTTTTACTCAGGCAGGTTCAGAGGTTTCCGCCTTGCTTGGACGTATGCCTTCAGCCGTTGGTTATCAGCCGACACTTCAGACTGAGATGGGTGCGCTCCAGGAGAGAATTACATCTACAAAAGATGGTTCCATAACATCGGTTCAGGCAGTATATGTGCCTGCTGATGACTTAACTGACCCGGCACCGGCTACAACCTTTGCTCACTTGGATGCAACGACAGTTCTTTCGCGTTCTATAGTTGAGCTTGGTATCTATCCGGCGGTTGACCCTCTTGATTCAACTTCAAGAATACTTGATCCGCGTATAGTAGGTGAAGAGCATTATGCAGTTGCCAGAGGTGTTCAGGAGATTCTTCAGAAGTACAAGGAACTTCAGGATATCATTGCCATACTTGGTATGGATGAGCTCTCAGAGGAAGACAAGGTTATTGTTGCAAGAGCAAGAAAGATTCAGAGATTTTTGTCTCAGCCTTTCCATGTTGCAGAGCAGTTTACAGGTCTTCCGGGCAAGTATGTTCCGCTTTCTGAGACTATAGCAAGCTTTAAGGAAATTCTTGACGGTAAGCATGATGACATTCCTGAGAGTTATTTCTTAAATGCAGGCGGCATAGAAGATGTATTAGCTAAGCGTAATTAATCCTTCTTAGCTTATATTAAAAGGAGGACGATATGGCAGATAATACAATGAAAGTTAAGATTTTATCACCTGAGAAGGTTTTCTATGAGGGAGAGGTTTCCTTCATAGAGTTTAATACTACAGCAGGTGTAAGAGGTATTTATCCAAAGCATGTGCCTACCACTATGGTTCTTCAGCCGGGTGTACTTAAGTTGGTTGAAGCTGACGGTGAGAAGCAGGCAGCTCTTCATACAGGCTTTGTAGAGGTTTTGCCTGAGACTATTACCATGCTTGCAGAGAGTGTGGAATGGCCTGAGGAGATTGATGAAAAGCGTGCCGAAGAGGCTAAGATTCGTGCAGAACGTCGCATAAGTGACGATACGCAGGATCAGAACAGAGCCGAGCTTGCATTAAAACGTGCGGTGGTAAGACTTTCACTTTGCAAGGTTAAATAATAAAATTAATGTTCATCGCATTTTGGGTGTGGTGAATTCGGCTCTTAGCGTCGAAGACATATAGGATACTGAGGACTCGCTTTCGCTCGGTAAAAAACGCAAGGGCTACTAATAATCCGTTCAAACAGAAGCTGGATATTTTTACTTAATTATTTTTTAAGCAAAAATATCCAGCTTCTATTTTTACGTCTTAAAGTACCCGCGTTTTTTAACGGTCCTCTTGTACCCTATATGCCTTCTTGCTAAAGAGCCAAATTCACCACACCAGCTCAAACATCACAAAATTGTGATGTTTGAGCTATATTTTATTGAATAATTGATTTATCAATTTGTTATGATATAATGAGTTTTGAAAAGCCGTGAACACTTGATTTTTCAGTGTTCACGGCTTTTTATGTTTCTAATTTGTTACTTGTTCAACGCAAAAATTATTATTTCAGCAGTGCAACCGTGTCCCGTAACTGATCCAAAGTCTTGTGATTATAGACACGGTTTCCCACATCCTTTGACTTGTGACCCATTAACAGATCAATGCACTTTCTGTTGCCCCCGGCATTGTCAAGCAGCGTTTCAAATGTGTGTCGGGCTTCATGTGGGGTCTTTTCCGCATCAATTTTCTGCATCACGGCATTCCAAAATTCATAATACTTTGCCTGACTGATTTTCCGTCCCTGATAACTGAACAAGTATTCATCCCCCTGTTTGACCCTTGCCTTCACCAAAGGTTCAATCCTTGGATGAATTGGGACAACCCTGTCTTTTCCGTTGCGTGTCTTGATGCCCCCGGTAAAAGTCTTTTCCTTCAGATTCACTTGTTCAACCTTCATTGTCAGCAATTCCGTCAACCTGAAGCCTGTATATAAGAATATCAGAACGGAATCAACCCAAGGTTCATTGCTGATCTTCCACAATGCTTCAATCTGATCCGGCGTGAAGGGTGTTCTGTTGGTGTCCGGGATCGGTGCAGCGGAAGTCAGTTGTGAATACATCTTTTCGATTATGTCACATTCAAAAGCAAAGCGGTCAAGATGCCCGAAAAGGTTTTTGATTGCCCCTTGCGTAGAATAACCGCATCCGCAGTTGTCAATGCAGTCTTGCATTTGATAGGAGCGCAAGGAACGATATTTCACCCCATAATACTTTGAACAATGCTTGAACGCTGACCGCAATGATTGTTGGGTGCTTGTTCCCAACTTTGGAAGTTTCAGGGCTGACCAACGCTGATATAAAACCGCAAGCGTGACAGTTTCCCGGTCAATTTCCCAAGGATTATTGTTATACTTGGCAAGCAGAATCAAGGCGTTTTCTTCCGTGTCAGCGTAGCCAACAGGGGCTTGCTTTGACCGTCCTTCTTCATCATACACCGTGACCTTGACAACCCAAGGTCTTGACCTATTCCCCTTCAGTTTTGTCACACAACCATAGCCGTTGGGGTTTCTTTTTCCCATAAAATCACCATTCCTTTCTTGTAAATCCACAGGAATGATGATAAAATTATAAGCGCATAGCCAAATCATCATTCCTTGTGGTGTGTTTGGTCTTGACCCCTGAAGGCTGCAACCGTCAGGGGTCTTTTATTATTTACAGTGAATCCTGATGTATCTGATCCAGTCAGGAATATGCTGAATAAAATCATCAAGTTCACCGTCAATTACTTTGACTGTCTGCAATCCTTTCAAAATCTGCATTCGGTGCTTTTTTCCTGTTAGTTTGATTTTACCGACATAATAAGTATTTGAGTAAACGGAAATTGTACCGTCTGACATTCTATTCAAGTTGATTGTACGGTCAATTTCTGACAATGCTTCTTTCATCTTATCAAAGAAAATCTGTTCCTGTTCATTAAAGTCCATTGTTATTCCCTCCTTCTTTGTGGTATCTGTTGGGTAACTGTTGGTAACTGTTGAAGGTAGCGGTTTCAATGCTTTGAAAAATGGTGTGGTAACTGTTGGTAGCGGTTTATAACGATTTTCTTATTATTTCAATATGTTCAATCTACATTGAACAAAGAAAAATAATAAAAAATAGTAGTATAGATTCAACCGTTACCCCGTTACCAACCGTTACCGTGCCGGGGTGCATTGAAATCCACATAAATCAAATTGCCTTCTTTTCTGATGATTCTTCCCTTTTTTGTTCCGTGTATTTAGGCAACTGGATCAGATCTTGCACTTCTTCCATAATTTTTTTCTGACCAATTTCATTCAGTTTTACATAATACATTATAAGTTTCCTTGCGCCTGATCCATAGCACTGTTCAATCAGTTCACAGGCTGCAACTTCCTGTTCAAGTTTCTTCCTGTCAATTTCCATTGGGACATCATACCCCATAAGCCATGACACATTGACATTCAGGGCTTCAGCCAACTTATGCAGCGCATCTTGCATTGGTTCATACTTCCCTGTCTTGTATTGGCTTATTTGCGCTTTATCCAAGCCAGAACGGGTTGAAACATCCACTTGACGCATCCCCCGAATTTCCATTGCCTGAATGAAACGCTGCTGAAAAGTGGAAACTTTCTTTGTCATCCGCTTCACCTACTTTCAAATAGTCTATATCCTTGATTATACGCCAAAGTTAAGCGTTTTTCAATCTTTCTTATAAAAAAGTTAAGAAATCTTATAAAAAGTTATTGACAAAGAATTTTTGAAGGTGTAATATGGGGTACAAGTTAAGAGTTCTTAACTCAAAAAAATACCGTTGCAGCGGTAAGAAACCACAAGGAATGATGATTTGGCTATTATGCCGGAAAGGAAAAGGTGAAAGATGCACATTTGCACGAAATGCGGTGACAAGTTCAGTGGTGAAGAAATCCGTGAATTGAAATCAGAACACGAATCATTTTCAATGCACCCTTTTATTTGCCCGGACTGTTATGACAGACTTCAAAGAGTGGATTTGGAAGATCAGTTTTCCATTCTTATGAATGATGCAGATATTCCTTCAGGACTGGATGCAGACACGCTTGGATGTTGTGTCATATAGGGGGGTGATGCTTTGGGTAGTGTGATAATGATTCCCCGGATCATCAAGCGAAAATCAAAGGTTGTCCCGATCTTGAATCCCCGTGATGAACTTCGGGAAATCATTGATGAATACCTTGGAATGGATGTTGCGAACCTATTCGATCAGGTGATTGAAGAAATTGAATATGATCTGACACCTGATGAAATCGGTGACGATTATGAAGCAATATCTGACGGGTATAGAAATATGCTTGTTGATACAATGAATGAACTTCAGGAAATAGTATATGCCAAGCGTATTGACAGGAAAAGACTTGAACGCTTATGGCAAAACTTGAACAAAAATCTTTGAAAGGACGGTGACAAAATGAGCGAGGATAAACAGAAAATTCTTGATTTGCTGCTTGTGACACTTCAGGCAACAAGGGATGCTTGGGATTTGCAAGCATTAAACTTTGATCCTAAGACAGAGATTGTCACAGCGTTATTTGAAAGCGGTGGAAAGAGAAAGATCAATGTGGCTATGGATTCAGGCGTTGCAATGATCCGAGATGTGATGAAGGGGTTGGGTGTATGAAAACAATAGTTTATGCGTGGATTGAACAAGTCCTTGAATTTCCGACAATCGGAGATTATCAGGCATATATTGCAGACTTGAACCGAAGCCCAAAGGCATATAAGGTTATCGAAGAAAAGAACACGGTAAATGGAATCACGGTCAGGATCAGAAAGCAATACAACAATAACGCATTCCCGACAGGGGATCAGAAAGGAAGGTGTGAATAGTGGCATTCAATTATTCAAAGTTACGGGGCAAAATCCGTGAAGTTTATGGGAATGAAAAGAAATTTGCTGAAGCAATGGGATTGTCCCATGTATCCCTGTCAGCCAAGTTGAACAACCGTGTTCCGTTCACTGCACCTGAAATAAACAAGGCGTGTGAACTATTGTCAATCCCGGTGGAGTTTATACCAGTTTATTTTTTTACCGAAGAAGTTAAGACATCTTAACCAAAAACAGAAAGGAATGGTGAAATCAATGAAATTTTCAGAGCAGATGAAAAAGGCTATGCAGCAGTTAAACATCACACAGGCGCAAGTGGTCAGTATGACCGGGTGCAGCAAGGGCGCAATCAGTATGTATCTGAATGACAAGTGTGAACCGGGGAATCAGAAAAAGCGTGGAATCGCAATTTCCCTTGGTCTTGCCCCGGACTTCTTTGAACAGGCTGAACCTGATGTTGAAAAGGCGGTTGTTACCCCTTCAGACAAGTCCGGCATTCATAGGATCACGCTGAAGGAACTGACAACACTGCTTGGAGTTGACAAGGAAACCGCATCAAAGATTGCAGTTGGTAGGGAACTTCCCGGACTGTACGGCTGCAAAGGATCAGGTGAAAAGTTTGTTTATATCATCAATGAAGCGGTTTTCTGCAAAGTATGAAAGGCGGTGCAATGATGACGAATGAGATCATAAAAGGATTCAAGGTGTTCAATCCTGATTGGACTTGTCGAGATTTTCAGTATCAGGTGGGGCATACATATGAAATGGATGAAGAACCGGATGTGTGCAATCGTGGATTTCATTTTTGCGAAAAGGCTTCAGACTGTTTTGAATACTATGACTTCAGATCAGAAAACAAGGTTGCAGAAATTGAAGCCCTTGGTGCGGTGGATTCTGACGGAAAGAAGTCTTGCACCAACAAGATTAGAATTGTCCGTGAAATTCCGTGGGATGAAGTGTTGCGGATCGTGAATGAAGGAAAGGATTGCACGGGTCGCTGCAACACCGGGGACTGCAACACCGGGAACAGGAACACCGGGGACTGCAACACCGGGAACAGGAACACCGGGGACTGCAACACCGGGAACAGGAACACCGGGGACTGCAACACCGGGGACTGGAACACCGGGAACAGGAACACCGGGGACTGCAACACCGGGAACAGGAAC
>JAFTFE010000094.1 GCA_017449765.1 Lachnospiraceae bacterium
AAGCGAGTTCTCGATTTCGTGCGAAGATATAGAACCTGAGTTGACTGATTTAACAAATTGATTGCATGTTGCGTAACTGCCTGCCTCTTGTACCGCCTGCTGCAGTATTCATCCTTTCAGAAAATATTTTATTCTGTGTATAATACATTGAAGTCCACATAACCGCTGATTCCGGCGATTCTTCCGGTGTTTCCCTTCTGCCACATTATATAGTCACCGGTATAGTCTGTTCTATCAATATAGTGGGCGAGCCATACGGGTGTATTATTCTCGTTAGACCACAATACCTGCAGGAAATTTTTGCTGCTGTAAAGCATAGCGTCATAACCGTGCGAGGTTATCTCATTATAAAAGGTCTCGTATATATCATTAATATCGTGGAGACTTATCTCATAGCTTTCAAAATTCGCAAAGTCTTCCCAGTCATAAGCTATAGGAAAATCCAGTTCCTCACCGTCAAGTACGCCCATAAGCCATGATACATTTTCTTTAACTTCCTCCACGCTTCTTTCCTCAGCGTGATAGTATATGCCAACCTTAAGTCCTGCTGCCTTGGCATTTCTTATATTGCTGTAATAATTGCTGTCCACATATACTTCTCCGTCATCATAGCCGCCTACTCTTATGATTACAAACTCACAGCCTGCTTCTTTAACCTGATTGAAGTCTATACTACCCTGCCACCTTGATACATCTATACCAACCTCGGTTGAGCCTGTCTTATAATCATTTACAAAATCCGTGAATTCTATAGAAGGTCTTGGCTGAGCCTGCGTAACCTCTGTCACAACATTAACCGTCATATCGGTTTCGGTCACATTGCCTGCCTCGTCGGTTATTGTTATCTTAAGCGGATATGTTCCGAGTGTTGAAGTATCCACTTCTCCGTCTACCCTAAAATCAGGTGTCGGGTCCCAATCATCAGCATAGCCGATGTATTTGTGTACATCAAAGCTCTCCCACTGCTTTATCTGTGGCTCACTGTTAAACACAAGCAGTACAGGCGCAGTTACATCTTCCTCCGATTCCGCATCCTCCGGTGAAGCTTCCGTAATTTCTTCTGTAGTTACCTCTTCGGTAGTCTCTTCGGTGGTAGTTTCAGTTATTTCAGTTGTTGTTTCTATGGTTACCTCAGTAGTAGTTTCCTCACGCTTACTGTCAGTACCGGCATTATACAGATACCTTCCTGCCAATATAACACCTAAGATAACTGCTATAATTCCAAGAATAATAATACATATCATCAATATCTTAATAATAATTCTGTTCCTGCGCATATATATTCCTCAATTTTTCATTTTTCTTCTGCTTTATAACAAGCATTACAGCTTCAATTACAATAAACGCTACAAGTATGCACCACTTCAACATACTCATTCCCATACGCAGCCTAAACGGCAATTTATAAGAATTATCTGCGACTATCGCATTGTAATACCCTGTATCATAAGCATTCATACGGGTATGCATAGGGAAATCTTTATCGCTCTTAAGAAAATATGTATAATTTATATTTCTGCTTTCTGTATCATCCCATGTAATATCCATATTATACCATAAGCCTTCCAGCTCTACCATATTCCACATATGGTTCTCTGTATAATTTGAACCGCCTCCACCATATCCGGTTATAACTCTTGTATTTATTCCCACAGAATTAAGAAGGTAGTAAGCTGCAAGACTATAACCGCTGCATACCATCTCACCATCACGAAATCCTTCTATATCTGTGTGATTTTTAAATATTGTTCTGTTATCATATTTAAAATTCTCGACCAGATAATCATGCACTGTCTGAATTGTATCATAGTCATTGTCACATTTTAATGACTCAGCAAGCTCGTTCATCTTTGCAAAATGTTCATCCATTTCTGCTTTTGTATACGTAAAATCAATTACCACACGAAGCCTGCCGCGTATGTAATACAGCTGAATGGAATTAAGATAATACGAAAGATAGCATCCGCTTGTAAGTGGAGATTTCTCATTATAATGTGCCATATAATCAGAAAATTCCATTTCCATTATACTGCCTATCACCGCATCATTTACCTCGTAATAAGCATCAACCTGATGATTTATAATCTGCTCTGATAGTCTGTCATAGAAATCATTTAAGGAATTGATTTTTTCCTCTTTAGCTTTGACAGGCTGTGGAGTAAACATAACAAAAATAAGCACAGTAAGGCATATCAATGTTATATGCCTTATGCGCTTATCGTTAACTCTTATTATCATATAAGCTTTCTCCCCCATAGCTTCAAATATATATACTACTCAAAAACCGCATTACGTAAAGTACAATACTGATATCCATCTTCCTCATAAACATCAAAGGTTCCGGATACTGTGATTTCCGTTCCTACCGTAGGATAATTCTCAGGATAAGTATAGTTGCCCTCAAGTTCAAATTCTATACCCTGCGCACAGCATGCAGCTGCATCCTGTATTATACATGCAAAGTAATTTTTACCGGTAGTTTCATCCGTATACACAGAAAACGGTCCCGACATCTTAACCTTTTTACCAAGATAGTCGTCAGGCGCAGTCGTCATATTATAAACTTCAGAATAAACCATCGTGCTCGAAAGCTGCGTAAGGTCAACATCATATTGGGGCGGTTCAACTACAGTTTCGAGCTCTGTAGATGTACTCACGTCATCCTCAGCTATCTCATCTGTCACTGCCTCAGTAACTGCCTGTTCTGTAGTAGTCTGTGCTGTCGTTTCTTCTGTAGTCGCCTTATTATCGGCAACAGGAGCTACAACCGGTGCAGCCTCAGTAGCAGCCTCAGTAATAGCCTCAGTAGTCTCATCATTAAGTCCTGCTTCAAGTACATCCGACACATTGCTGCCCTGATTGACACTTCTGTTACCGGCTTCATTTTTATTATTTCCGCATCCCGCTGCAACCGCACATAATGACATTATAAAACAGGCTGCTATTATTTTTTTTAACTTCATGCTTTTACGCCTACCTTTCCAATTAAACAAAACACAAAAAATACAACTATATCTACAGCTACGATGGTCGAGCCAACAGGAGTACCATCAAGTATTGAAATCAACATTCCGGTAAGTGCACATACCACCGAGAACACCACAGAGCATAAGGTAACTGCCTTGAAACTCTTGAATACCCTCATGGCCGAGAGTGCCGGGAATATAATAAGCGCAGACACAAGCAGTGATCCGACCAAATTCATGGCGAGTACAATTATAACGGCTATTATGACCGCAATTATAAAATTATATGTGTTAGCCTTAGTTCCAATTGCTCTTGCAAAATTCTCATCAAAGGTAACTGCAAATATCTTATTGTAGAAAAATGCAAATGCCGCTACAACAATGATTGAAATAATTATACAAAGCCACACCTCTGTCTGTGTCAGCGTAAGTATTGAGGTTGAGCCAAACAACGTACTGCACACATCCCCTGACAGGTTTGTCGAGGTCGAGAATTTATTCATAAGAAGATAACCTATAGCCAGTGCTCCGACAGAAATCATCGCTATGGCTGCATCTCCTTTAATCCTGGCATTCTGTCCCGTCCATAGAAGTAATATCGCTGACACTATAGTTATCGGCATAACCAGCAGCATATCATTAGTCAGGTTTAAGATAGAGGCTATAGCCATTGCACCAAAGGCTACATGCGACAGTCCGTCACCTATAAACGAAAACCTCTTTAATACGAGAGTTACTCCAAGCAAAGATGAGCAAAGTGCTATAAGCACTCCTACTATCAAAGCATATCTAACAAATGGAAGCTGCAGATACCGCGTCAATGTCTCTATCATATATCCCCGCCTCCCTCGTCAAGATATAACTTTCCTATCTTGGTTTTCTTATATTCATCTACCGTACCGTAGAATATATCATTACCTATATGAAGTATATGGCTTGCATACTTAACCGCAGAATATATATCATGTGAAATCATTATAATAGATATGCCGTCATCATTCAAACCCTTTATCAATTTATACATCTCGGCTGTGACCTTCGGATCAAGTCCCGATACAGGTTCGTCTAATAAAAGCATTTTCTCTGTCGCACATAGGGCTCTCGCAAGGAGCACCCTCTGCTGCTGACCACCGGACAACTCCCTGTAGCATCTTCCGGCAAGCTCTGTGATACCGAGCCTTTCCATATTCTTAGCCGCAAGCGCTTTCTCTTCTTTATTATAAAACGGTCTGATACCCGCCTTAGTCTGACAGCCGGAATATACAACCTCCTTAACCGAAGCAGGAAAATCCTTCTGTACCATAGTCTGCTGTGGAAGATATCCTATCTCGGTAGACTTGAGTCCGTCCTCGTAGCGTATATCTCCCGACATAGCCTTTTGAAGACCGAGTATCGTACGCATAAGCGTTGATTTACCTGTTCCATTTTCACCGACAATACACAGATAGTTGCCTTCATTTACACAAAAGCTTAAATCATCTATTAAAATGTTATTTTCATAGCCTAATGTAAGGTGTTCACATATGAGTTTTCCCATGATGCGCCTCCGAATTTAAAAATCATTTTCAAATTCGTATTTTATATGAGCAGGCTTCTTTTGTCAACCGATTGTACAAAAAACTTGTGAAAATCATGTGAAAATATTGTGCAAAACATTAATAAGTAGTTTCTTTTAAATTATATTTATGATAAAATTAATTTGTTTATAAATTGTATGATGATAAATCTTATTATTGAAATATAAAGTTTTATTATAAAAAGGATTGATTGAATGTCTCAAAAATGGCGCAAATGGCTTGGTTTCCAGCCTTATGACGAATATCAGAAGGAATATTATATACGAACCAATCTCCAATCAGGCATATATCTATGTATTATAGTGTCTGTATTAGAGATATGGATGCTCTATAACGTCTTCAAGAATATGATTACACGTGAGATTGCACGTACTACACGATGGTATGTAAGTCACATTTCTTCTTACTGCGTCCTGCTTTTTATGGCTCTTATTATGCTGTGGTACGCCATATCCTATCTTAGAGGCAAAAGGCTTTCAAGACGTATCGGCAGTTTTCTTATATGTACCTTCTCTCTCATATGCGTACTGTTCGGTATGTATATATCCAAGATGGATTTTTCCAAAGGTGAACAGGTATTAAGCTTTCTTACTATGATGATTTTTGTAGGATGTCTATTTGCATGGAGACCATGGATATCACTTCTTATAAACGGTATATCCTTCCTTACGTTTTATTATATTATGGCAGATGTAGGAGAAATAAGCTACGCCCTTAAGATTAATTACTTTATAATATTTATATCCATATTCAGCGTCAGTATCAACACTTATGAGCAAAGACGAATGAATGTTGAGATGGATGAAAGCTTGGAAGCAAGTAATGTACGCCTTCGTGAATTGGCATTAAAAGACGAGCTTACCGGATTATACAATATGAACTATTTTTATCAGGAAGCAGATAAGATTATTGTTGATGAAAAAATTCCTGTCTCCGATATGATATTCCTATTCTTTGATGTTATTAATTTCAAAGCCTACAATGAACAATATGGTTTTATTAAAGGTAATGAATTTTTAAAGCACGTCGCTGAAATACTTGATAACACCTTTGCAGATGATATTGTATCGAGATTTTCAGATGATCATTTTATGGTTTTATCAACCCACCATGAAGTAGATAATAAAGTATCATCAATCATAGAAAAAATAAGCAATGACGACAAGGATGTATATATAGGCATTAAGGTGGGGGCATATAAGCCTGTTGACAGGAAATGTAATTCCAAGATTGCCTGCGACCATGCAAGATATGCCTGTTCACAGAACCGTCAGGCATATAATGAAACATTTAAGATATATGATGATAAGATGCGCAGGACATATCACCTTAAACAATATATAATCAATAACATTGACAATGCAATTAAAGAAGGCTATCTGAAAGTATATTACCAACCTATTGTAGATGCAACTACCAGAGAAGTATGTGAATTAGAAGCTTTAATTCGCTGGGTAGACCCAAAGTACGGTCTTTTATCACCCGGAGATTTTATACCGACATTAGAAGAATTCAGACAAATCCACAAAGCTGATATGGCAGTTATAGAGATTGTCTGCAGTGATATACGCAAAGTCCTGGACGACGGATTAAGACCTATACCTGTCTCACTTAATTTTTCAAGACTGGATTTTGAACTTACCAATATAACCGGCTATCTTACCGAACAGGAGATAAAGCACAAGATTCCGAGTGAATATATCCATATCGAGATAACCGAAAGTGCAATTATAGAGGATTTTGCAGAACTTAAAAATGCCATGGATAACTTAAGGACAGCCGAGCATGAAATCTGGCTGGATGACTTCGGCTCAGGATATTCATCATTAAATATATTAAAGGATTACAAATTCGATGTACTTAAGATAGATATGAAATTCTTAGAGCATCTCGAACACAGCGAAGCAGGACATACCATATTAAAAAGTATAATAGATATGGCTAATGCCTTGTCTATTGTAACACTTACCGAGGGAGTTGAGAATGACAGCCACGCAATATTCCTAAGAGATATAGGCTGCAAATATCTGCAGGGCTACTTATTTGGAAGACCTACGCCTATAGAAGATTTCAAAGAAGCAGTAAAAACCGGTAAATATCATTTAAAGAAAATCGCCTGATTTATCTTGACATATCTTCTATGTATGTTATAACAAGTTCTCTGTCACCAATAGAGTCCTTGAGTATTTCCGTAATTGCAAGTTCTGCCTGCTCATCAGCTTTTTCATAAAGATCGTAAGAATTAACCTTATCTCTTGCATCGGATTCAGCAGCAGATATAGCCTCTGTTACATCATATTTCTGACTCCAGTTAAAGAGCGCATGCATTTCATCATAAAAATGAATAGAATCTGTATCTACGCTTAAGGAAAGAATCTTCGAGTGTGGAATGGTAATCAGCACCTGAGTATCCGTAACATCTATAGTCATTTCCGAAAGGTCTATTCCCGCCTTAATATCTGCTGTATAAAGCATGGAAAAACCGGTCTGTGTTATAAACGGTATACTTCCGTCCGAGTACATAAGTATACCTGTATATACAAGTTCCTCAGTTGCAAGCTCGCTTATATGTTCAAGCTTTGCACTTACAAATGCAATATCTATATCAGGTTCCTTTTTAGTATGAAGCTTAGCAGATATCTTAAAACTTATCACTGCCGTAAGTATAACCACTATCGTAATAATAACCGTAAGAAGTATCGCCTTTAGTTTTACCAGTTCTGCTGTACTCCTATCCGCCTTACTTAATTCCTTAATTATTTCATTTTTCTCTTTATCCGTCATGTGAAATGCTCCCTATATACATTTATCTTCGATTATATTGTTATTGCCTTATTATTTTAACACACTTGATAATAAAATGCATTGTTTACTTTATTTTTTATATAAAATCCCATAATATGCACTAATCTTCCTACCTGTTTTATCAAATCAGACAGATGCTTTATGAGAACACTTTATGCATACTTGCTAATTACATATCCCTCTGATATAATTTAGGACAGTTTTATCTATAAAACCAATTATAAGGAAATAAAAAATGAGCTATGTTGAATTTAAAAATGTTAAAAAAACATATAGGAGCGGCGAAGTCGAAATACACGCATTAAAAGATGTGAATTTCACAATTGAGCAGGGAGAATTCTGTGTAATCGTCGGTGCCTCGGGAGCCGGTAAAACCACCATTTTAAATATTCTCGGAGGTATGGATACACTTACCGAAGGAAGTGTATGGCTCGACGGCAAAGAAATATCTGCTTATGACAAAAAGGAGCTTACAGCCTACAGACGCTATGATGTCGGATTTGTATTTCAGTTCTATAACCTCGTCCAAAACCTTACTGCGCTTGAAAATGTCGAACTTGCAGCACAAATCTGCAAGGAGCCGCTTGATGCGGAAGAAGTATTAAAAGAGGTTGGACTTGCTGAGCGCATGAAGAACTTTCCTGCTCAGTTATCCGGAGGTGAGCAACAACGAGTTGCCATAGCACGGGCACTCGCCAAAAATCCAAAGCTTTTACTCTGTGATGAGCCTACGGGAGCACTTGATTATAATACAGGTAAGTCAGTGCTTGCATTATTACAGGACACCTGCCGCAAGATGGGGAAGACTGTAATCGTAATAACTCACAATCAGGCTATTACCGCTATGGCAGACCGTATAATCACGGTTAAAAGCGGAACAATATCTGATATGAGACTTAATAAAGATATAGCAGACATAGCAGATATTGAATGGTAACTATAAAAAATCAGCTTGAGACTCATAAATATAAAGTGGTAACAAAATATGAAATCAATGATGAAACGTACAACTTTTCGGGAGATAAAAGGAAGCTTCGGCAGATTCTTCGCAATATTTGCGATTATCGCTTTGGGAGTTGGTTTTTTCTCAGGAGTCAGAATTACTACTCCTGCAATGGTTAATACAATAGATGACTTCCTGAAGGATAAACAGCTCTTTGACTACAGACTTGTCTCAACTTTAGCCTGGGAAGATAAAGATATAGAGGAATTCCGTGCGCTGCCTGATGTAAGATATGTGGAGGGGTCTTATAGCTATGATGTCCTTTATACAGATTCCGAAGACAATGAATTCATATTAAAAACTCATACTTTGCTTGAGCACATCAATGGTGTTGCACTCACGGAAGGACGTATGCCGACAACCCCAAATGAGTGTATAGTAGATGCCAATATGAGAAATCTGCCGGAACTTAACAGTAAAATCTATGTCTCTGAAGCAAACGAGGAATCTACCTTAGATGTTCTTGTCTATAGAGAATTCACAGTAGTAGGCTATGCTAATTCTTCATACTATATTAATTTTGAAAGAGGCTCAACCTCAATAGGAAACGGAAGTGTATCAGGCTTTATATATATAACTCCTGAAGCCTTCGACAGTGATGTATATACGGAAATATTCGTAAGATTTAATCAGGATTATAAGATATATTCCGATGACTACAAATCATATATGAAGCAACACAAGGAGGTATGGGAGGCTGCTATAGAAGATGTAGCGAATAATCGCTATGAGAGGCTTTACAATGATGCAATGTCAAAGATAGAGGACGCTAAGGCAGAGTTAGAGGACGCTAAGGCAGAAGGCAAGCAGGCACTTGCCGATGGTAAAGAAGAATATGCGGACGGATTAGCGGAATATGAGGATGGTGTAGCTGAATTCAACAAAAAAATATCTGATGCGGAGGCTGAGATTGCAGATGCGGAACAGGAGCTTTCAGAGTTCGAACAGCCTGATACCTATCTGCTTGAAAGAAATACCAATATAGGCTATGCCTGTTTTGAAAGCGATTCTGAGATTGTTGCACAGGTTGCACGAATATTCCCTATATTCTTTATATTGGTTGCGGCACTTGTATGTATGACAACCATGAGTCGTATGGTCGAGGAGCAGAGAACACAAATCGGTACATTCAAGGCACTCGGATACTCTGAGAGTGCAATTATGAGTAAGTTCATGTTCTACTCAGGAAGCGCTGCCATATTAGGCTGTATATTCGGTTATATTGTCGGCACGATTTTATTCCCTCAGGTCATATGGTTTACTTACCAGCTTATGTACTTTACTTTACCTATGAAATACTTATTTGATGTGAAGCTTGCTATTATCGCAATAGTTGTTGCCCTTATCTGCTCGATAGGCACAACTTGGTTTTCCTGTCATGTCGAGTTGTCTGAGACAGCAGCAGGTCTTATGCGTCCAAAGGCTCCGAAGGCGGGCAAGCGTGTACTGCTTGAGTATATACCATTTATCTGGAAACGAATGAAATTCTTACATAAGGTATCTATAAGGAATATCTTCCGTTATAAGCGAAGATTATTTATGATGGTACTTGGCGTAAGCGGCTGTACCGCTCTCCTTATGACCGGCTTTGGACTGAATGATTCCGTAGCGGATTTTGCCAAAATGCAATACGAAGAGATACTTATTGCAGATGCATCTATTGTATATAACAACAGTGACGGAAATACTCTTCCTTCATCACTTGAAGCTACACTTGACGAGCTTACCGAAGATTATCTGCTGCTTCACGAAGCATCCTGGGATCTGGTTACCGATGATGCGGTTAAGAGTGTTGATTTAGTTGTACCGGAAAGCTTTGAAACCATAGATTTATATATGAACTTCCACAAGGTTGATGGTAAGGTACTTGACTATCCTAAGGCAGACGAAGCCTACATAAGCAACAGCATATCTGAAAGATACGGCATTAAGCTTGGTGACACTATCATACTTCGTGATGATAATATGTGCGAGCTTCACGTCACTGTATCAGGCATATTTGAAAATCACGTATATAATTATGTGTATTTGTCACCAAAGACTATTAAGAAACAGCTAAATGAGAACATTGATTACAATGCAGCATATATCAATATACCTGATGATGCAGATATACACAGTATATCTGCGAAGCTTATGCAGGATGAAAATGTCACCTCTGTAACACTATTTCAAGAGCTTAAGAATCGTATGTCTAAAATGATGAACAGCTTAAACTATGTTGTTTTACTGGTTATTCTATCCGCAGCAGGACTTGCGTTTATTGTAATATATAACTTGACTAATATAAACATCACAGAGCGTATCAGGGAGATTGCTACCATCAAGGTGCTTGGTTTCTTCAAGAACGAAACCTCCTCATATGTATTCCGTGAGAATATCGTATTAACAGCTATCGGAATAGTAGTCGGACTCGGACTCGGTGTACTCCTGCACCGTTTTGTGATGGCTCAGATTGTGGTTGATTTGGTTTCGTTCCGCGTGCATATCAAACCAATCAGCTTTATGTACAGCATAGTTTTGACATTTATTTTCAACTTCCTTGTCAATGCGGTTATGAATGTCAAGCTGGATAAGATTAATATGGCGGAGTCACTTAAGTCAATTGAATAACAGAGTACAAACGTATCTCACAAATCTCATTTTTACAAATTACCGTCTGTTTATTTAGGCCAAAAAGGTGTGCGTTATGCACACAGAGATAAAACACACCTATAATTGCCTTATATAATAACAGCAAACATATATGGTGGGATTTTTATAACATCTCCATCAATTACCATATTTTTTGGATGAACCACATATTTACTTTCTATCCTTTTATGATACAGCTTACCAAACTTTATGAGAGATTCTGTTTTATAATTCTTTGATGATTTAACCTCAACAGGAAATATTCTAAAATTCATCTTGCTTTCATTTGATAATAAGAAATCAATTTCTATATCATTCCTATGCTTTTCCTCTGAATATCTGGTATAAAAATATAGCTTTTTATCTTTTGAAGTAATCATCTGAGATATAGAATTTTCATATATCATTCCCTCGTTAAGCGACAATTTGTCATTCATTATCAATTTATAAAGCTGACTGCTCATTATTTCATTTTCACTAAACGCCAGACTGACTAATAATCCTGTGTCACCCATATAACACTTAACCGCCGAATCATTTCTGTTGAGTGCAAAGCCGACATTCGGGTCATTGCATTTATAACACAGATTGCATATCATCGAATCATCAAGCCAGAATAACGGCTCATCATATCTGTCAAAGGTAGCCCCTCGCTCAATCTCACTTAAAACTATCTTCTTTTCATGAGTAGACAGATATGCCGGAATATTTTCAAATATGGCCGAAACTCTTGAATTGTATTTTTTTGATGCTTTCTTAATATCATCTCTGTAAAGCTCTAAAATATCTCGCTTTTCTATATCTGCATATACAAAATCTCTGCTATGTTCAGCAAAAGCAACTACCGCCTGCGGCATGCCCCCAACCAACATATATTCTTTGAATAAATGCATCGCTTTTTCATGCATTTCTCTGTCGAGTGGAATCTTATCTTCATAGCATTTACGTATATATTCCAACAAAATGTCTTCACCCATAAATACAGCAAATTCTTCGAAATCTACAGGGTACATCCTTATTTTTCTTTCTTCTGATGGTATAGTTATGTCCTCAACATTTTCCCTTATTGATATAAGTGAACCGGTTTCTATAAAATCATATCTTCCATCTGCAACCAGATATTTTATAGCCTGCCTTGCTTTAGGGAATTTCTGTATCTCGTCAAATATAATTAAAGACTCTCTTGGATACAGCCTTTGATTATACTCAAGCGATAATGTCTGAAATAAAATATCAAGATTTGTTAGATTCTCAAAGCACTCAAGCACTCTTTTTCCAACCTTATTAAAATCTATCATTATATATGATTTATACTCGTTCTCTCCAAACTGTCTAACTATAGTAGATTTACCTATACGTCTTGCGCCTTCAATAAGGAGAGCTTTTGTACCGTTTGTTTCCTTTTTCCAATCTAAAAGTCTGTCATAAATCTTACGCTTAATACTCATACACTTAACCTCTCAAAAAATCACAGCTTCCAATAGTACGCAAAGTAAATTATAGCATAATTTCCAATAGCACGCAAAGTATTTTTTATCTAAATCTTTGATAGTGCGCAAAGTATTTATACTCAAAATTTTTAATAGTGCGCAAAGTATTTTTGACTATTTTATTATTATTCCCGATTATGACATAAATATTATTCTATATCATTATTAAATATCACTTCGCCTTCGCCCTCATATACCTCTATAGGATTATCCTCGTCCGTATATTCTCTCACTGTAATCGGAAGAAATTCCGTAGAATATCTGTGAGTAAAAAAGTCCTCACCGAATTCCGCTATATTTTCATCCGAAAGTCCGATATCCCCATATATTTCTGCAGTCTTTGTATCCTCACCTATATCTATTCCGCAAGCCATCATCTGTCCGTCGGTTTTTCTGATAAATACATTATAATCATAACTACTTATCATTGCATAAGGATTTATCCGATATCCTTTCGATTCCCAATCGGCGATATCAAAGCTGTTCTGCCCTTTGGTAAGCGAATCAGCCCACACCATTTCTACATCTGCCGCTACTTTCACAGGATCTGTGATAAAATCCATCTCTTGATAGGATATACTGTTATCACTTGATTCTTCTCCGCTATAATTATTTTCTGTTACATCCTGTGCGCATTGTCCCCATGTATTATTGCCCCAGAGCCATAGATTATTATCCTCATCAATGGCAGCTGCAACTGAAGTGCCAGATACAGCATATCTTACATTATGCAGCATAAGCTTTGGCTCATCTTCATACATCATAGGAATAACAGCAGACCAATCAGAAAGCTCGCTATACAGGACTTTTGAAGCTGTCGTTACCCTGATAGTTCCCCACCAATATAAATCTCCGTTATCCTTTATTGCACACACATTACCTTGTCCGGCTGATGCAAATACCACATCCTCCATAAGAAGATAAGGCTCATATACAATATTTAAAGCAGGGTCTAAACTTTCATTCTCAATAACCTCCTGCATAAGCACTCCCATATTGTTCGCACCCAAGCCATATAATTTATGGTCGTTAGTTACATATATCAGAAATGTACCATTTATATCAGCGGTAATATGCCTTACATCTTCTGCAATTTTTACAGGCTCATCATAGGTGTGGTCGAGATTATTTATATCCGATAGATTATTTATCCCAAGCTGTCCGCAGTCGTTTTGACCTGTTCCCCACAGTATACCATCCTCGTCTATCCAGTAATGATTCATACAGTTATATATATCTGTCACATATGAGCTTTCTATATCCTTTTGAGAATTAAGGTTTTCAAGGCTGTCGGTTATATATACCGTAAGGTTTTCGGTATCCGATGAATCATTCGTATCAATGGCATTGTTATCTGCATTATCCGATGCATTATCGTCCTTAATATCACCTTTATTGCTATCTTCTCTGTCAACTTCACCATCTATTATGCCTGAATTACCATCTTGCTCTGTGGCATCTGATTGCTCATTACTTTTTTCCTTTACGAATGGATTTATCATAGAACATCCCGTCATAAGCACAAGGCATATAACAGTAATTACAGCTACAGCTTTTTTATGATTCTTCCTCTTAGAAATATTCTCAATCCGCTCCTTAATCATACTCTTCTTACCATTCATAGCTGTAGAAATATTGAAATATCTGCTCCCTTTATCGGCAGTCGCAAGAAGTCTGATTAAAGTCTCACCGTATTCATTTTTATATTCTTCGCCAACCTCCTTTATAACCTCTTCATCACAGGCAAGCTCACTGTCTCTGTGAACTAAGCTAAGACATAGCCATACCAACGGATCAAACCAATATATCGAAAATACGATATATTTTATCACTGACCAGAAAGCATCCCCATGCTTGAAGTGACAGTATTCATGTGTAACTGCATAATGATACATACTGTCATCCTCAAGCATATCAGGATTAATATATATACTTCTTCCAAGTAAGAAGGGGGACTCAATATTAGGCATCTGATAAATCTTCATCCCGGTTTTTTTGTCCGTCTCATAGTATGAACGCTTCTTCCTGCAATAATATATAAAACCAAGATTATATATCAATATGCATATAAAAATTGTTATCGAGGATACAAGCCATATGGTTTTAAATAATTTTACTGTGAAACGAATTATTTTGTCTCGGGTATCATTTCTTCTCTTCGTTGTATCGACTTCCACGTATGATATATTGCCACTTGGATTATCCGATATCTCCAAAACGTTATCCGGATTGTCTGCATTTTTATTATTATCTATGTTATATGTATCGTTATTATCGTCGCCCGTCCTATCATTATATCTGTCGTTTGACAGACCTGTATTATCTGCAGCCGATATATTCTGATTGTCTGAATATATATCAGTATCCGCGCCCTCATTATTCAGTTTTTCTACACCTAAACTCTCTATGTCAAAATTCTGTATATTTGAATTATCCGTATCATAGTCTTCTATATCCGGCGCAGCTTTGTCCTCTCCCGAATCACTGTCAATTTCTCTTCCGAAGAAGGCTTCAATCTGAATCGGACTTTTCAAATCAACAAAGGGAGATACCAGCATAAAAACCGGTATCACAAGCCAGAAGGCATATCTTAATCTCTTACTGATTTTATCTCCTGCAAGTATGCGAATAAGCAGCACCGCAAGCATAAGAACATTTAACCCTATAAAGTCCGCCATCACTTGTCCCCCTTCAATATCGTGTAGAGCTCATCTATCTCCTCCTCTGTCAGAGCCTCCTGCTTAATCATATTGGATATCATAAGTCCGACTCTGCCGCTGTAAACCTTATCCAGAAAGCTCTTTGTCTCCTCAAGATTAACCTGATTTTTCTCCAATATCGGATAAAAATATTTAGTTCTGCCCTTTTCTTCATGGCTTATAGCTTCCTTTTCCTCCATCCTCTTTAATA
>JAFTFE010000009.1 GCA_017449765.1 Lachnospiraceae bacterium
ATTTTTTTCTATCGTCCACACGATTTGCCATATTTGATCCCTCTTAATATTTATACTCTGTTCTCCATTATGTGATCTATTAATCCATAATTCAAAGCATCCTCTGCGGATAACCAGTTATCCCTGTCTGTATCTTTCTCAATAACTTCGAGCGGCTGTCCTGTTGCCTCACTTAAAATGCGATTTATTCTATCCTTGGTCTTAAGTATATGATCAGCAGTTATCTTAATATCTGATGCCTGGCCTTTAGCACCACCCAAAGGCTGATGTATCATAACCTCTGAATTAGGCAGCGCATATCTTTTACCCTTTGTACCTCCCGCAAGTAAAAATGCTCCCATACTTGCAGCCATACCAACACAAATAGTTGATACATCACACTTTATATACCTCATCGTATCATATATACCAAAACCTGCACTTACCGAACCTCCCGGACTGTTGATATACAGGCTTATATCCTTAGTCGTATCCTCTGACTCAAGGAACAAAAGCTGAGCGATTACAAGGCTTGCAGTCTGATCGGTAACCTCATCGCCTAAAAAAATTATTCTCTCCTTCAATAATCTTGAGTAGATGTCATAAGAACGTTCACCCTTACTGGTCTGCTCAATGACCATAGGAACTAATGCCATGCCTATACCTCCTTACTATTTTCCACAACAAGCTTCAATGCTTCCTTAGCAGCCAAATCACGCTTAATTGATTCTAACTCCTTGTCACCCATGATATCTTTCAATTTATCAACTTCCATCTGATATGCCTCAGCCATAGTTTTAAGTTCCTCTTCTACAGCCTCCTCTGATGGAGTTATTCCTTCTTTCTCGGCTATAGCATCAAGAACAAGGCCGGATTTAATTCTTGCTATTGCATCAGGTTTAATCTGTTCCATAAGCTGCTCCTTGGATGAGCCTGTAAGCTTAAGATACTGATCTATATTAAGTCCCTGATACATCATGCTGTTTGCAAACTCATTAAACATCTGTTCCTGATTATATTCTATCATAGGTTCAGGTATATCTATCTCTGATGCTTCTGCAATCTTATCAATAAGCTTGTTTTCTTTTTCTGTCTTTACACTCTTCTCTTTCTTAGCTGCAAGAATTTTCTTAGTATCCTCCTTGTATTCCTCAAAGGTATCAAATTCTGATACTTCCTCGGCAAACTCATCATCTAACTCAGGGAGCTCAGTGGCATTTATTCCAAGTAATTCACACTTAAACACTGCCGGCTTACCTGCAAGATTAGCGGCCTGATAATCCTCAGGGAAAGTAACATTTACGTCAAATTTATCTCCTATATTCTTGCCAACTATCTGATCTTCAAAACCATCTATAAAAGTATGCGAGCCAAGTGTAATCTTATAATTCTCGCCCTTTCCGCCTTCAAATGCCTCATCATTTACATATCCGTCAAAATTAATGGTAACCTCATCATCAAGCTGTGCGGCTCTGTCCTCTACAGGTACTGAACGTGAATTCTCCTTCTGAGCTTTGAGTATCTCTGCCATAACTTCATCCTCAGAAACCTCAGTATCAATCTTTTCAATCTCAATACCTTTGTACTCGCCTAATTTAATCTCCGGCTTAATTGCAACAACAGCCGTAAAGATGAAAGGCTTACCCTTCTCAATCTGTTCAACATCTATCTCCGGATTTGATACTATCTCTTCGTCACATTCTTCTATTTCCTTAGGGTAATACTCATTTATAAGTGCATTAGCAGCATCTTCATAAAAAATCTCCGGTCCATACATCTTCTCGATAAAAGCCTGTGGCACTTTACCCTTTCTGAATCCGGGAACAGAAAATTTACTTTTCTGCTTATTATATGCGGCAGTAGTTGCTTTAATAAAATCCTCTGCCGGTACTTCTATCGTAAGCTTAGCCATGCTTCCTTCTAATTTTTCTACTGATAAACTCATTTTCATTCCTCCTTGTGTTATCATCATAAGCACTATCCGAATAATTATAACACAATAAAGCGAGTCAAGCAAGCACGAAGTGCTTATTTAACGAGCTAATGAGATAATAACCGCCTCCGGCGGTTGTTATCACACAATAAAGCGAGTCAAGCAAGCACGAAGTGCAACAAAACAAATGAGGCTTGTTTATATAATATGCAATAATAAAATATATTATCACACATCAAAACAAGCCCCTCAATAAGCAATTCCATACCATACCGACAAAGCAAAGCATTGTCGGACGATTATTAAGATACTACTTACCTGACATCTGCTGTTCCTGTCTCTTAATCATCTGTCTAACCATCTCGCCACCTATTGAACCGGACTCACGAGAAGTTAAATCTCCGTTATAACCCTGCTTAAGATTAACACCAAGTTCACTTGCAACTTCCATCTTAAACTTGTTCATAGCGTCCTTAGCTTCTGCACCACTTGCATAGCTGTTTGAATTTGAATTTGTCATAATAACATACCTCCATTTATTTAAAAGACATTTTCTTGTCTTAGAGATATTATTACACCGAATTCAAAAAATATTAGAGTTAATTTCTGCCAAAAAAACCGATTGGCTTATATTATAAAGCCAATCGGTCTCTTCAAACTTTTTACTTTTAATACTATCCTTTTTTAGCTTTTTTTCTTAAAACAACTATTCCCATCGACGATGAAATCATTATCATCACAACAACAGCTATCGGCGCAGCGTCCCCTGTCTTAGGCGAGCTTGCTGAACCCATATATGTATATCTTACAGGCTCAGTTGATATACTGTTATTTGTATTTGATTTATTACTGTTTGGTGCCTGTGTTGTTGAAGAATTACCCGGATTATTCGGTTCCTGTGTTGTCGTTGGTCTACCAGGCGTATTTGGTTCCTGTGTTGTCGTTGGTCTATCCGGTTCCTGTGTTGTCGTTGGTCTATCAGGTTCCTGTGTTGTTGGTCTACCAGGCTCCTGCGTTGTTGTTGGTCTCTCAGGCTCCTGCGTTGTCGTTGGCCTCTCAGGTTCCTGTGTTGTTGTTGGTCTATCAGGTTCCTGTGTTGTTGTTGGTCTCTCAGGCTCCTGTGTTGTCGTTGGTCTATCAGGTTCCTGTGTTGTTGGTCCTTCTGTAGTCGGTCCTTCCGTTGTCGGTCTCTCTGTAGTCGGTCCTTCTGTTGTCGGTCCTTCCGATGTCGGTCCTTCCGTTGTTGGGTCATCTATACTATTAGCTGTAAACCATGCTGATATTATAGTATCCTTAGTTATAACAGAGTAATCGGTATCCCAGCCCTCAAATGTATAAGTATATTTAGCAGATGCAGTCTTTGTAGGAATAGCTGTCGGCGGAGTAGCCGCACTTCCACTCTTCACTGTCTCCGTCTTCATAATATTACCATCACCATCTAACCATTTTACAGTATATGTTTTATCACTTACTACATATCTGTAAAGAGCATATACTGAGAATCTGTCTGTAGTAATAGTTACATAATTATTACTTAATACTGCTTCTGTGCCATTCGTCCATGACTTGAAGGAATAATCCGAACCTGAACCATGTAACGATGCAACATGTATATTTTCTCCGGAAAGATTTCCAAGTGGGAAGGATAATGTTACAGGCTCGGCAAGTCTTGTAATATTAGTCGGTGTACCATTTACAAGATTACCATCTGCATCCCTTACCTCCTTAATAATTTCAAGATTTATATATCTCTCAATTACTGCGGTACTACCAAGTCTGTCTTCAAAAATAGTCTCTGTAGTATCCTCCACACTGCTGACATCTAAATAGCTTGCATAAAGAGTTATTTTAATTGTTCCCCCGGCTTCTACAACAGCCAAATCCGCCTCACTTACATTACCATTATAATATCCTACATCATATATCTTATATAATCCGTCAACTGTAAGTGCTACTGTATTATCTTCAAGTACAACCTCTGTTGAAAGACCTTCCAATACAAAATTAATTCCTCCGTCAGCCGCATAAGTAGTAGGATATACAATTCCTCCCTTTTCAAGTGTTACAGCAGTCTCCTTAGTCAAAAGACCATCTGTTGCTACAATTCTATATGCGCCATCTGACACATCCGTGAATTTATACTCATCACCATCACTATTAATCCGGGCTGTCTTTATGAAAGTATTTCCATCATACAAAGTAACATATATAGGGAAATTCTTCATTTCATCAGTGAAATTGCTGTCATATCTTGCAGAACCATAAATAACACCTGTAGCTTCCCTGCTGCTCGTCTTAAAGCTTCCTTCATATGTTTTTATTTCCTTAGATGTCTTGGTAGATGCATATACTTTATAGTCATACTTTGTATTTGAAGTAAGATTTCTGAATGAATATTCCATCCTCTTACCATAGCTTTCATCATACTTATTTGCCAAACATGTTGTATCATATGTACTGTCGGTTGACTTCTTGTACTGGATATAACACTCTGATATATCATAAGTTCCCTGTATAACATCTGCAGTTATATTGGCAGAAGTCTCATCTATATCACTAATCGGATCTACAATCAGCTTCATTGGCACAAAATTTTTCGTGTCAGACACATTACCCGCTATATCTTCCGTTACAATCTCAAAGCTGTTTGCAGTTGATGCTGAAAAGCTTCCTGTAATAACACCATCATTATCTACTACGGTTATCGGTTTACCGTTTACCAATACCTTAGATGTATTCACACCACTGACGTCATCCGTAGACTTAAAGTTTATAACAATATTTCCTTTATCATCTATGGTTGACTCTGTAATTCCCAAATCAGGCTTAACGGTATCAACGTATAATGTTATCTCTGCCTCCTCACTGCTTACACCGGCATAACTTACACTGACGGCTCTGATGGTTACTTCACCTCTTTCAGTTAAATCAAAAGTGAAATTACCGCTTGTAGCTGTCTTTTCAAGCTGTCTTCCTCCGGCAATTATGTAATATGAGGTTACAACATTCACACCGTCAGAGGTTTGCTCCTGTGATGTTATTGTAATCTTAGGATTATCATTAATATACCATTTTCCGTTTCCTTTTGTTCCGTCAACTGTAATTGTAGGCGTTGCAGGAATAACCGTTGACAGATTTGATATATTCTTCTCATATGAGTTGACGTTTCCGGCATTATCAGTAGCTACAATCTTATAAGTTCCATTTTCTGTTATTTCATAAGAGTAACTTGAACCTGCTCCCCAACTCTTAAGTTCTGTTTCATCAGAACCATCAACCTGATATAACTTTACGGAAGATATGCCACTCTCATCTGCCCCCTCTGTAGCAGTGAAAGTAAAACTTATAGAATTATCATATCCACTTGCCGGATAATCCGTAATATCATCTATCACAGGTTTTTTACAATCAAGAAGATATGGCCCCACACTGTTTAATTCAATACTGTTTCCGGCATTATCATACAAGGTTGCAGCTATGGTATAATTTCCTGACGGAATATTCTCAGAATTAAGCACTCCCGAGAATGTATATCCTGTAATCTTATTATAATCAGTCTGTGACGATACACCGGCCAGATTAGCACCTGCATTCTCTGTAGATGTAGTTGTACTACCATTCGGATCGGTTATAGTCCAGTCAATGTACTGCAAACCGCTATCGCTATCCGTAGCAGATGTTTTATACGAAAGACTGTTATACCAGATATTACTTACTGCCGGATTGCCTTCCGAATCCGTAACAACAATATCTGAACCGGTTATACTGTTTTCAACCATCCACTCATAATATTCTGAAGACATAAATTCTTCATTTAATTTGATGTAACTTACCATTGATTGATTGCCTGCAATATTTGTTGCATAAACAGCAAGCTTACCGTATATTCCGGTACCTATTGTAATAGAAGCCGAATAATTATTTGTAGCATTATCCTTCTTCATAGCAGCCGTACCGGTACTTATCACGTTTCCTGAATAATCGGTAAATGTGTAATGAAGTGTATCACATTCACTTCCATCTGATGAGTATATGAAATTAATATCTACGCTCTCAATCTTTACACCGTCTATAACCTGAGCATGATAATATGCTCCAAATCCAAATTCATTAAAATACGACTTGTTAGGAGATACCGTATAACTTACAAGCTCCGGTCCGTCCCAGTCAACCGAAATATTTTCAAGGGTTACTATATCGGTAATTGCACCCGTTGATGACTTTAACATCTGAATTTTTATAGTCTGATTTTTACCGTTAGGAATGGTAACATAGTTAGAGAACAAAGCCTCTGCAGCAGACTTACTCATTGATGCCGAAATATCTCCGTCACTAACCACTCTGATTTTATCATATCCTTCTTTTGCAGATATGGTAAGTCCCGGATATATACCATTAACCGGCGTTCCATTAAGCTCATAATGTCCATCTCCCGCATCACGTGCTACAGTAAATGAAGCGCTTGGAATTCCTGATAAAGTATAATTCGTAGCATTGCCGAATTTAGGCTCAATAGTATATGTACTTGCAGGACTGTATATGCTTGTTCTTCCACATGTCCATTCATTTGAAAAACCAAGTGTATTTATTATAAAATTCATCCGTGCAGAATCAGTAGTAGCATTGTTGTATGAATTTCGGTCAGCCGAAGATAATTTTGATACATCTGTAACTTCCAAAGTATACTCAGGTCTTGCCTCACCAAAAAGCACTGTATCCGATGCGGTTTCATCAAGTAATCTGATATTTATCGGAACAATAGACTTTGTAACAGTAGCAACTCCCGCCAAATCAACAGTGCCATTTGACGGAACTTCAAGTCCATCATTAATAAGCAGGTACTTGCCGGAATCTGTTCCCGCAAGGTTGACATTTGTTAATGTAACTGCTTTGCCCTCTCCTGCATTAGGATCTGAAAGTGTTGCGGCGCTGTCAAAGGTTGCATATACAACATCGCTTCCAATTACATCTTCTACATCACATCTGCCGGAGGTGGATATTGCATCATCTCCATCATATGTCTTGGATATAGCTTTATTGGTAGAATCCTTAACAGTGCTCGGAATCATTGTAACTTTTTTCTTATTGGATACGAAAGTTATCTGTCTGTTGGTGTCAGTTGTTTCGCCTGTCTTCTTATTTGTATCATTTATATTAATATTAACAGTAACACCATCATGAACATTTGATAAATATCCTGATATTTTAAATCCGGTAACTCTGTCACCTGTCTTGGTTTCAGATACATTAAGTCCGAGTGCTGCAAGTTCACTGCTTCCCGATGTAATAACATATGAAAAATTATCATCTGTTGCTGCATTATCTTTATATTTTGTTGTTAATTCTACAGAAATATAATCTCCGTATTCTGCTGTTACAGTATCATCAGAAACACTTACCGTACCAATACTTCCTGAATCATTCAATACAAGATCTATATTTCTGTATGCCCATACAGCCGTAATACCTTTTCCAGATGCAGAAATTTTATTCGAATCCTCATCACTGGTTATCGAAAGTGAATTAACTATATCCTTATCAATGGTTACTCCGGGATCGTACACCGTAGTATCACCATCAATAATCCAACCTTTCAAATAATATCCCTTACTGGTTGCCAAAGCCGATACTGCTGCTTCTGTTGGCAAAGCCACACCTGAATCATACGTACAGGTCAAATCTATAGTCTGACCTTCTCCGGTTAATACAACATATTCACCATCAGGATTAACATCGCATGATACAGTAAATTGTTCCGGAGACCATAAAGCAGTCATATTAAGACCTGTCGACATTGATACATCTATTGGCTGACCTACAGAATAAGTTACATTATTATAAGAAAGTCCCTGATAATCATATGCATACTTACTTAATCCATAATCAGACGCATCCTGTACTGTCATTTCAACAGTTTCAGATAAGTCTCCTGTCGAAGTATCCAATTCAACATTTTTAACATCATCACCACTTGTTATCTTAACATTATATTTTGTTCTTGAAACCTTATAATAAAGTTTAATTATATTACCATTTGAATCAAGAGAACTCTCATCCCATTCATCTACATCATTACCTGAAACTATTTGTGTACAGCCCTCATCAAAACACAAATCTCCAAATGAAAAAGATCCTGTATTATTGTAATCCCAAACACTTATAAGATCAGCTGATGTTTTAATTGTGGTAGTACCATCTTCCGCTATAGGTGATGAACCAACCAAATCAGATTTAACAGTTCCTCCAATTGTATAGGTGAAATAATAATTTATATTTCCAAATTCAGAGGTTTCTTCAGGTTCTTCAGGTTCTTCAGGATCATCCGGACTACCGCTATCAGGATCAACAGGATCAGTTGAAGGATCAGGATCAGGGTCTACACCCAAAGGAGTATTGACATTTAACCTGTTGAAGGCATAGCTTGACAAAACTGATGATACTCTGTTGGAACTACTGTTATTCGCTAAATCGGTTTTATCTTTGTCATTCGTACTTTCCGTAGAGGTAGTTGCCACATCCTTATCAGAATTATCAATTGTGGAAGCTGTTGTTTTATCATCATCTTTTTCGTTATTTTCAACTGTTGACGTTGTTAAATCTTCATCTGAAATATCATTTAAAGCTGATGCTGTAGTCTTGTCTTCATCAGATAAATCAGAATTATCTTGAGATATTTCTTCAACGGTAGATTCATTGAATGATTCTTCTGTAGTAATTCCTTCAGCATCTTCATAATCATCCGTATTGATATCATCAGATGTTGTGTTATCTTGTATGTTTTCATCATTTTCGTCAGATAAATCTTCAACCGATGGGGAATCATTCAAATCTCCATCTGTAATATCGTTTGATGTATTATCTTCAGTATTTTCTTCTATATTTTCTTCAGTATTTACATCTGTATTTTCTTCAGTATTTACATCTGTATTTTCTTCAGTATTTACTTCTGTATTTTCTTCAGTATTTACTTCTGTAATTTCCTCAGTATTTACAGCTGCAATCTCCTCAGTATTTACTTCTGTAATTTCTTCTGTATTATTATCAGGTGTTGACAAATCAATATTTTCCGCAACCGTTTCAGTTGTATCATCAGGTTCTGTATATTCCGGTTGTTCTTCTGATGCAGCAGGTGGTTCAACGCTATCATCTAATGCAGATGATGTAAGAAATAATGATTGTGTAATTAAGAGCGCAACAATAGAAACAGACACAACAAGTCTCTTTCCATTTCCCCTGCCCCAATATACAGCATGAGAAATAGCGCTGATAATAGCAACAAGAATAAGCGTAGGATATACCAAAATCCTATGCTTTTTACCGACATCAAGCAGTTTTCTGATTAATTTGTCCTTAATATTCATCTTTCCACCTCGATAATTTATATTAATTTTAATGTCCAACTCGCCATAATATGTCCATAATATTTTACAGTATAACACATATTCTCAAAAAATAAAACACTTTTTTATGTAAAATCTACAAAATATAGTATTTTTTGTTTTTTTTTAGGTTTATTTTGTATTTTATATATTTTTGAGGCAATTACAACACATATTTTATATATTATATCGGTGTTTTTTATGAAAAAATAAACATTTTTTACCTATTTGAACCAATCCTGCTTCCATAGCGGCATATACTTTCCCTCATAAAAATCTTTCATATTGTTGTTAAGATATTCTTCTTCTCTGTTTTTTTCTTCTTCGCTCATACCCTTTCTGTAAAACGGCTGTTCTTTTACCAGCATATCACTGTAATATTCACTATACGTAAGTTTCTTCTTTGTAGTCTTTTTTTCATTATGTTCCTTAAATTCTTTTTTCTCTTCCATATTTTTTACCCCATTTCATATTCTGAATTCTTTGAAAATCAAAGTATTTATAGATTATAAAACGAAATATTTTATGTCAATAGATTTTTCAAAAAGCAACAAATCGTGTCATTTTTATGTAAACTCATTACATTTATGGTAAACCAATCAATCAAAAAATACAGAAACTTATGTTTTTTAACAAATAAGTTTCTGTATTTTATAGTGCAAAGCTCATTACAAAATTAAACAAAACATCGACAAGAAAAACAACATCTCATTTTTTATTTATCTAATAAAAATTCACTTAATATTACATTACTTACGTCAATCCCCATGTCTGTCAGATATATGCGGTCATCTGTCATAGCCATATAACCATCACCAATGTATTTATTGAGTACAGGGCCGTAAACTTCAAATATATCCTTATTAAAGCGTTCTTCAAAGTCACTTCGGCTTACTCCACAGGTCATACGCAGTCCTAAGAACATAAACTCCTCCATGCGCGAATCTATGTATATCGGAGTGATATTCTCACGAATCATTTTCGTTGTATCATTATATAACTTTTCAAGATTATCTGAATCTGTGAATTTGTCCGCTATCTCCTCAAGTGTATCTATATAATATCTTATAGCCCTTGTATTATTGAAGCGTTTACCTTGAAAATACGATGACGCTCCAAGTCCGAAGCCGATATATTCTCCACCTGTCCAGTATACCATATTGTGTCTGCATTCATATCCCGGCTTGGCATAATTTGAAAATTCATATCTGTCATATCTTTTTGCTGCCAGAAGTTTCTTGGTTATCTCATACATTCTTCTGTCAATTATTTCAGGCGGTAAATCATTCAATACACTTTCATCACTTGCAAACGGTGTACCTTCTTCTATTGATAATGAATACGCCGAAATATGCTCCGGTTCAAATTCAAGTACCTTTGACAGAGTATCTACATATGAATGTATGCTCTGTCCCGGAAGTCCGGACATAACATCTATATTTATATTATCAAATCCGGCGCGTCTTGCCGCCTTATAGCTTGCCACGAACTGATCAAAGTTGTGGAGTCTGCCGAGTCTTTTAAGCATCTCATCATCGGCTGATTGAAGTCCTATGCTTATGCGGTTTATACCCGCTAATTTATAGCCGGTAAGTTTCTGGTGGCGTAATGTACCGGGATTTGCCTCTATGGTTATCTCCGCATCCTTCTCCACCTTAAAGGTCTTCTTAATATACGCCATAATATTTGTTATAAGCGACTCATCAAGTATGGACGGTGTTCCTCCGCCTATAAAAATTGTTCTTACAATATATTCATCTGCCACAGGTTCATAAAGTTTTATCTCCTGACATACGGCATCCACATATCTAAGCATAGTCTGATAGCTCTCGCCGTCAAAAGACAAAAAATCACAATATTTGCACTTAACCGCACAAAACGGAATATGAACATAAAGACTTACATATCTCATCAGTAAACTTACTCCTCATCTAATTTAAGGACACTCATAAATGCCTTCTGTGGTATCTCAACATTTCCTATCTGACGCATCCTCTTCTTGCCCTCTTTTTGCTTCTCTAACAATTTTCGTTTTCTGGTTATATCTCCGCCGTAGCATTTTGCGAGCACATCTTTACGCATAGCCTTGACTGTCTCTCTGGCAATTACCTTGCTTCCGATAGCAGCCTGAATAGGAATCTCAAATAAATGTCTCGGTATTTCTTCCTTGAGCTTCTCGCACATTTTTCTGCCTCTGTCATAGGCAGTATCTTTATGAAGTATAAACGAAAGTGCATCAACCTCTTCTTTATTGATAAGTATGTCAAGCTTGACAAGATCTGACTTAACATAACCTTTGAATTCATAATCAAATGACGCATAACCTCTTGACCTTGATTTAAGTGCATCAAAAAAGTCATATATTATCTCATTTAACGGCAATTCATACTTAAGCAGTGCACGGGTGGTCTCCATATATTCCATACTTTTATAGACACCACGCCTCTCCTGACAAAGCTGCATTATGGCTCCGACATATTCCGTCGTAACCATTATCTCCGCAGATACAAACGGCTCCTCCATATAGTCTATGACCGACGGATCAGGAAGATTGGAAGGATTGGTAAGCTCTATAACCTCGCCGTCTGTTTTATGAACTCTGTATACTACCCCCGGTGCCGTCGTCACAAGATCAAGGTTATATTCTCTCTCAAGCCTCTCCTGTATTATTTCAAGATGTAATAATCCTAAGAATCCGCATCTGAATCCGAAACCAAGTGCTATAGATGTCTCAGGCTCATAGCTTAGTGAGGCATCATTTAACTGAAGCTTCTCCAAAGCATCTCTTAAATCCGGGTATTTCGCACCGTCTGCCGGATATAGTCCGCAATACACCATCGGATTAGCTTTCTTATATCCCGGAAGTGCCTCAGCACATGGGTTGTCCGCATCGGTTACGGTATCACCGACTGTTGTGTCTTTCACATTCTTAAGACTTGCGGTTATATATCCAACCATTCCCGCACTGAGTTCATCACATGGTATAAACTGTCCCGCACCGAATATTCCGACCTGAACAACTTCTGCTTCCGCACCGGTCGCAAGCATCCTTATCCTTGTTCCCTTCGCACACACACCATCAAATACACGGCAGAATATTATAACTCCCTTATAGGAATCATATAAGCTGTCGAATATAAGTGCTTTGAAAGGAGCAGCCACATCGCCTTTTGGACAAGGTATTTTGGTAACTATCTGCTCTAATACCTCTTCTATATTTATTCCGTTTTTCGCAGAGATAAGAGGAGCGTCCTGTGCCTCAATGCCTATTACATCTTCTATCTCATTCTTAACTCTCTCCGGATCTGCCGATGGCAAGTCAATCTTATTGATAACAGGCATCACATCAAGGTTATGGTCCACTGCAAGATAGACATTCGCAAGTGTCTGTGCCTCTATACCCTGTGCTGCATCAACTACAAGTACGGCGCCTTCACAGGCAGCCAGACTTCTTGACACCTCATAATTAAAATCCACATGTCCCGGAGTATCTATCAGATTAAAGATGTATTCCTTGCCGTCATTCGCCTTATATATTATACGCACCGACTGTGCCTTTATTGTGATGCCGCGCTCACGCTCAAGCTCCATATTATCAAGTACCTGTTCCTGCATCTCACGGCTGGTAAGCGTACCTGTCTTCTCGATTATTCTGTCGGCAAGAGTTGATTTGCCGTGATCTATATGTGCTATTATGCAAAAATTTCTGATTAAGCTTTGGTCTATATGTGCCATGTTTTTTTCCTCACTGAAATAAGCTATATACTACTATAAGGTTACATAATCAGATATACGTAACCTTGCTGAAATTTTTAACTTATTTATTTTCCGAGGAAAAGTATAGCACATATTTGTGCGGTATAGCAATTTATTTTTTGATTAAGGTTTGGATATAACACATTGTTGTGTGTTGTCAATCAGAGCTAAGTACGGTGTATATGATACGGGCAAGAGGTATCATTGCGTTCTTGGCTTCTTCTACACTATTGGTTTGGGCTCCTACCTCAACAAGTGAGGCACGAGGCATTTTCTCAAGATTAAAGCTATAGCCCCTTATGTATATTCTTCTTAACAGGTCGCCGTACAAGGCTTTACCTGCAAGATGCATCTGCAGGCTGAATGCTAAGTTATCTATCTTATTCGGATTATACAGATAGTCAATGTCGCCATTTAAGTTAAGACGGCTTACTCCGTTAAGGAACATTATCTGAGCCGTGGGTCTTCCGTCTATTACTCGCATAAGCTTAAGGTCTTCTCTTACCCCGTCTCTATGTAGGTCTATTACAACCTGTATAGACGGATTCTCTTCCAAAATTCTGTCTACTGCATCTCCCGACAGTGTGTATGCATAGCTTCTGTCAAGAACGCCATCCACCATATCGTATACATTTCTGTCATGATATGTTTTTATACCGTAGTCTTCCTCAAGTATTCTGGTAAGCTCATCACCGACGCCTATAACAGTATCCTCAGTCACACCCTCTCTACTGTCCGCAAAAGCTTCACTGCCATGTGTATGATATATTAGCACCTTATAACCATCATCTGATAAGTCTATACTCATATCCATATTAAGAAGTATGTCGGGGTCTATCTCTTCCGGCAATACATTTGTTGAACTGTCCACTGCGTAGCAGTTCTGCAGCATAAAATCATAATCCCGAAGTTCTTCCATAGTGTAATATATTCCGGACGGATTGACACCGGCTGTGACTGTCACATACAAATCGGTGTCATTACTGTAAGGATTTTCTTCTGTAGTAATATCAGTCACTGAATCATCACTATCAGCTGCAGCAGATGTATCAACAGGATTTTCAGATGCGGAGGACACGTTTTGATTATTGTCCGTTACTGATGATATATCAACGTAAGATTTGTTATAATCATAATCATCAAAATCATCAAAAGACATATCATACCCGTCGTCATACTTCTCGTTATCAAGCATTAGCATCGGAATAAACTCATACAATAACTCGTCCCCATTATGTCCGTTTTGAACACACACAGGTATCATTTCATCCCGAAAAGCCTTTAAGATGACTTCGGACAGAAAAGGTGACCTTATAATTATAAATATACTTATTCCTATCACTATGAAACAATATAAATATTCAATAAAACTTTTTATTTTTTCCATAGTAAAATATATGCTTTAAGTCCGTTTATAATTCAAAAAACCGTTAATAGCTTCCGAGATTGTATAAGAAACCTTCTTAACTGCTTCATCAATATTTTTGGGTGTCACAAACATAGCCGCCAGATCCGGTTCAAGCAGATTACAGGCAATCTCATATTTTTCGGCATCTGTGAAATGTTCCAGTCGCTCATCTTCTTCATAATCTATCCATTTGCCGTTTTCTTCACCTGTTTCTTTGTTTTTATTTTTTTCGTTTCCACGTTTTTCTATGTTATCATTACATCTTCCTGACCTCAATACATTTACCATTCCCTCTACTGACTGATAGACAATGGCAGGAACCGATATAACGGTAGGCACTCCAATAGCTATTACTTTTATGCCAAGAGTTTTCTTGTCAAGTTTCGCACGATTATTACCCACCCCGGCACCGGGATTTATACCCGTGTCACATATCTGTATCGTAGAATTAAGTCTGTCGGGTTCTCTTGCCGCAAGGGCATCAATGGCAATAACAACATCGGGTTTTATCTTATCACAAACAGATTTTATAATTACGCTTGTCTCTATACCGGTCTGAGCCATAACCCCCGGCGCAAGTGCTGACAGTTCCTTATCCTCTTTTACAAGACCTTCATTTATAAGATGTCTCGTCACATATAGATTGTCAATCACAAGTGGTCCTAAAGAATCAGGAGTAATTGCTCTGTTTCCAAGACCAATAACCAATATCTTATCTGCCTTGCCTATCATTTTGGCAAGGTTTTGATGAAGTATCTGCATAAATGATTTATTTATGCTGTCGTCTCCTTCTCGCAGGCTCTTGCTTTCTATCGTTACATAGGTTCCGACAGGCTTTCCGAGCATCATCTCTCCTTTTTTATTTACAACTTCTATTACGGTTTCCTTTATATCTTCATCCTTGTAATTCTTGGTAAATATTTTCACTCCGTCTATCAGTCCCTGTTCCGGCAGGTCTTCCTTTAATTCCAATGCTAAATCCGTACGAATATATCTCTTCATAGAAAATACTCCTTTTTTCTTTTAAGGTTGGATGTATCAGATATGTCTATCGCAGGCACGCTCTCGCTAAGATTCGCACGCAACGGTACTAAGTTCTTTGTATGTAAGTCATAATTACCTTTTACCTCGTAAAGGTAATTACGCCTTTCATCCAAATCACTAACTACCGGCGGCTCATATTACCTGCTTATAGACATATCTGATACATCCAACCGCTAAATTTTTGTTAAGGAGTATTATTTGTATATTAATATATAATTATTATAAAAAATGATTAATGTAACATCAATTTATATTAGATATCCCAAGTATCTGAGTACGAATATCCACAATGTAAGTGTGAATGCTGAAAGTAGTGTCGTAAGGACGATTACACTTGACGAAAGCACATCATCACCGTGCATGTTTTTTGCCATGATGTAGGCTGTAGGGGTGCTCGGTGAAGCAAGCATTATAAGGAGTGCAAGAAGCTTCTCGTCACGGAAGCCTGCGTATATGGCAACCGGAACAAATATTGCAGCGAGCAGTATAAGTTTTATGAAGGTTGCCACAAGTGTAGGTTTTATCTTAGCAAGTGCCTTTCTTCCCTCGAAGCCTGCACCTATCGCTATGAGTGCAAGCGGCGATGCCATACTGCCAATATACTGTATCGGCTTTTCAAGCATAATCGGAAGCTTTAAACTGATTAGTGAAGCTATTAGTCCTATAAAAATACCTATTATAATCGGATTTTTAAGTATATTGATAAACGCATGCTTTATCCTGCTTTTATCATTTTTAGTTAACTCGTCATTGCTTTCAAATGTAAGAATTATTACCGCAAATATATTGTAAAGCGGTACTGCTCCGATAATCATAAGCGGTCCCATTCCCGAATCACCATATACATTTTGTATAAAAGCTATGCCAAGTATGGCGGCGCTGCTCCTGTATGCACACTGAACAAAGGCTCCCACTTCGGTTTTATCCTTAAGCAACATCTTTGAAAGTACCCATATCGCAATTATGCTTACAAGTGTTACCAAAGCGCAAAAACCTATGTACTTACCGTCAAAGTTATGAAGTATATCCGTCTTCCATACATCTAAGAATAACATACACGGAAGACACACCTTGAATACGAATTTATTCGCAACCGATACGAATTCTTCACTTAAGAATTTTATCTGTTTTAATATGTATCCAATAACCATAACCGCAAATATAGGTATGGTAGCATTTAGACTGTAGATTAAACTATCCATTTCAATTAACCTCAAAATTCAACACTGCTTTTCTGTAACCTCTGCCTTTTTATTTTGCGTAATCTTTTTGTCATCATTATTTTTTCCTCTTTCCACATCACATTATGTGTTTAATTATTCCTTCATTTTATAAATCATATATACAATTAATAAATAATTATTTAACAAGTTCAACTGCATTGTTATTATCAACTAATTTAACACCGCTCAAACTTTTTATGTATGTTGAAAATTTGGAAAATCCCAACTTTTTTATTTCATTTTCCACATCATGAAAATCATCATATATTTTTTTCTTTAATAATCCAAGATTCATTTTACCGTTATTGGATTTTATTTTATCAATAATCATTTTTTCCAATCCAATTTTATCATCAGATTTTAGTTTTACTATTGAAGTTTTTCCTAAAGAATTAACCTGAACCTTATCCATACTTCCAACAAAATCCGTCAAATTTTTAAATCCATAATTTCTAATATCAAATTCAGGATATAATCTTGATAATCTGCTTCCCACTTCTCCTAAGCCTGTTATTTTATTCTTACTGCTGTTATCATTTATTATTTTAATAACTGCTTTTTCTATAGTGGATTTTTTAGTTATATTAGTTTTTAATGATGCGTTACCTGAGCTTGCGGTAATACTATATGAATCAGTATTATCTTTTACCATGTTTTCTTCATTGTTATTATCGTTCTGTAATTTTTCATCTTCATCAAATATCTGATTAAGTATCACAAACTTCATACATGCATTTGTAAATGACTGCGGGGTCTTATCTTCTCCCATACCTATGACGTCTATGTCATGCTCGCGTATTTCCTTAGCAAGCTTAGTAAAATCTCCGTCACTTGATGCTATGCAGAACATATCTGCCTTACCCTCATACAGAAGCTTCATTGCATCTATTACAAGGCATATATCTGTAGCATTTTTACCAGATGTATTGCTCTCCTGCATAATAAGATTAAGCGCATATTTATTGGTATTCTCAAGCCAGCCCTTTAAGGAATTATTCATCCAGTTACCATAGACACGCCTTATTATAATGTCTCCGTATTTACTAAGCTCATCCATGATTGTATCCATATATTTTACCGCAACATTATCTGCATCTATTAAGAGCGCAATTTTTGCATCATTTTTATTATCTGAAATCATTGGACACCTCCTACCTCTGCACCCTGTTGAGATATCTCTCCCATGTAAATATAGCCTCTTTAAAGCTTACCTTTATTTCATATGAATCTGCTGCCGTATTGTCTTCCTCGTCTGTAAACTCTAATCCTATGTTATATATATTTTCAGAAGACTCATTGCCTTTATCCTTCTCCATAAAATATAAATAAGCTCCCTCACAGGTCTTAATTATATTATCAGTATCCTCATCACTCAAAACAGTATCCGGCACTTCTTCCATAAGCACTTCATTTGCATCATAATACCTGTAGCCGTCCTTTTTTGCTGATATAATCTTTCCATCCAAAAACCTTACAGTAGTTGTGTCAGCATAGCTTTCGGTATAATTGGTATTCTGTGAGTTGTTGCTGTCTACAATAAGTGCCTCAAGCACAAGGATTATCCCGGCTTCATTCACCTTAAAGCTTGAGATAACACAATCGTCAAATGTAAATTTTTCTATTTCGTTTGTTGATTTAAAACCCATTTTTTACTCCTTTTATTCCTTATGAAATCCCACAATCTTAACTGCCGCAAGCGGTGTTCCCAAATCATCAGTCACACGCACATTGTAACAGCAGGTACTTCTTCCGTTCTTGATTAGCTCTGTTTCCGCAATAACCTTATCACTCTTTGGCACTCCGATAAATGATATATCCGATGTGATGGAAACTGTTCCGGGCTTTTGCCAGTTTGATGCAACTGCAAATGCAAAGTCTGCAAGTGTAAAATACACTCCGCCCATTACACCGCCTACTGCATTTTTGTGATGTGCATTTAATGTAAGGCTTACTTTTGCATAGTTATCTCCCACCTCTTCGATGTATGCTCCTGTATCGGCTGCATACATATCATGGCTGAAAAATTCTCTTATCTCTTCAATGTCCTTCATTTTTAGTCCTCCTGTAAATTTATTATATTCTCTTTCCAAGTTCCCAAAATGTCACCGCACTGGCTGCTGCCACATTTAAGGAATCCACTCCGTGCGACATGGGTATCATAGCCGTATAATCACAGGCATTAATCACATCATCCGAAAGTCCATAACCCTCCGTACCCATGATAACAGCAAGCCTGTCTTCCTCTGATAAACATTCATTATCAATTCCTATTGAATTTTCCTTTAATGCCATCGCAACGGTTTTAAAGCCAAGAGTGTTCAGTTTATGTATATATTCTGATTTGTTTTCAAAGTCCGAACAATCAATAATCGTCCAAGGTATCTGAAATACAGTACCCATGCTTACCCTTATAGCTCTTCTGTAGAGCGGATCGGCACAATCAGAGGTAAGAAGCACTGCATCTATACCAAGTGCTGCGGCACTTCTTATAATCGCACCGACATTTGTCGGATTAACAACACCGTCAAGCACCACTATACGAGTTTTATCCTCGCATATCTTCTCAACTGTCGGAAGTCCCTTTCTTCGCATGGCACATAGGGCTCCTCTTATAAGTTCAAAACCGGTAATGCCTGTCAGCACATCAAAATCCGCCGTATATATCGGAATATCGCTTAGTCTTTCAATAACACATTTTGCCTCGCCATCTATCTGATTTGACTCAACAAGCATAGATAAAGGTTCATAACCCGCATCTAAAGCTCGCTCAATCACCTTTGGACTTTCAGCTATAAATATACCGTAATCCTTCGGAGCATTGTAATGAAGCAGCTCCTTTTCATTACAAGCGACATACATATTTAGTTCTTCTGAATGCAAATCATCAATTTTTATAAGATTCATTTAATCTCATAATCCTCCTTAAACAATCTCATCATCTCATTTGTAAGACTGTAATCATAAGGCTGAAGGACTATATCATCACGATAAACCCACTCTGCATATTTAAGCTCTGATTCATCCATGCTTATAGTGTCGTCTCCATCCACATCACAGAAATATCCGATAAGTATGTCTCCTGCGATTCCCCAAGGCTGCGACTTATAATACCTTATATTTTTTACCTTAAGGCCGGTCTCCTCCATAACCTCTCTTGCTACAGTTTCTTCGATAGTTTCACCTATCTCAGTAAAGCCTGCTATAAGGGCATTATGCGCAAAGCCTGTTTTATATTTTGTAAGAAGAATTTTATCACCGTTTATAACTCCGACTATAACAGCCGGATTGATACGCGGATAAATCTTATTGCCGCATTTTGGACATACAAGCGCTCTTTCAAAGGAATCCTTCATAACCTTATTTCCACATCTGCCGCAAAATGAATTATTTTCATACCACTGTGCCAGATGATATGCTGTAAATGCAACATACATATATCTCTTTGGCTCAAGCTCATATCCCATGATGCGCCTCAAATTATAAAACGTATATCCGGCAGGTGTCTCAAAACCCGGATTTTCATTATTAAGGCAAAGAGCTTCGGCAAGGAAGAACCTCTCCTCATCCACTGAAAAAATGTATGTCAAATCAGATATGCTATCACCTTTAAAATCCTTCAATCTCGGGAAATCCACATTCTCACCTGAAGAATCAATCTTAAGCAAAAGCTTGTTATCTTTAAATACTACTATAAGACTATCCTCATCCGGCTTAGCATCAGGCTGATAGCTGTTATTTAATTTATACGGTAGTATGTCTTGAATCATCTTTATTCCTCCATTAAATCCATAAGTGCCTTATGAAAATCAGGATACTCCTTTTTCAATCTTAACAGCTTTCCATCCATATTCAAAAAACAATGTTCTGAATGCGCCTCGCACAAGACCTTGTCATCCTTATTTTTCATTTCATAATAAAGCTTGAGTCTCACTCCCTTAAACTCTTCAATCTTAACAGTTATGTAAACCTCGTCAGAAAATGTACAGCTTGTTTTATATTTACAGTCAAGTGCAGTTACCGGTGATGCAATCCCCATCTCTTCAAGCTTGGCGAAATCCCATCCAATCTGTGACAGGAAATCAACCCTTGCCTCTTCCATCCATCTTATATAATTTGAATGATGCACTATACCCATTTTGTCTGTTTCATAATATTGAACTATATGTTTATATTTTTCCATGTTAATCCCTCACATTAAAATAAAACAATTATACCATCTCTCTTGCCTTATCCACAATCTCCTTTGGATAATTCATAAGTTCCATTAATGAGATTGCATTCGACAGCTTATTTACACCCTTATAAAGCTTATAATCAAAGTAAAGTTTCCCATTTTTTATCTCGCTGTTGAAGCAGTAACACTCATACATTTCCTTAAGCATATCGATAAGTTCCATATCATGCGTGGCAATCATAACCATCAGATTAAGCTTGTTCATATAAGAAAGTACAGCATACGCTGCCGCAACTCTCTCCTTGGAATTCGTACCCTTGAAAATCTCGTCAACAACTGTAAATATAGGAACATTATCATTATCTGCATCTATAATTCTTTTAACCTGAAGTATCTCTTTCATATAATAACTTTGTCCACTTACTATATCATCTCGAAGCGACATAGAAGTAATAACCATAATTCTTGGCAAAGATATCCTTGTACATAAGGCAGTATGCAGAGATTGTGCAAGGATAATATTTATGGCGACACCCTTCATATAAGTAGATTTTCCGGATGCATTCGTTCCTGTTACAAGAATATTTCCAGTCATATCTACATCATTTTCAACCGGATTATCTAACAGAGGATGTCTCATCTGTTCCATAATGATGTGGTGTTCATACGAGAATTCAGGTACAGCATATCCATCAATGCTTTCCCGATATGATGCAATGGAAATCTCTGTATCAATCCAACCTATCAACTCATACAGTGTAATAACCTTATCAAGCTTTTTCGCCAGAAGTCTGACTACCGTTTCAAGAGATATTACATCAAACAAAAGCACTCCATAAAAATACATCATCATAATACTCGACAAATCTCCAGTTGCCATATAGCTTTGTCTGGTCTGAATAGCAATCATTTTATGAGATACCCTTTTCAAATCGGCTATTGCCGCCTCAAGCTCTTCACTTTGATACATAGCCTTTAATCTTTCGTCTTTATCGATGAACTGTGAGAATGCTACTATGGACTTGACACTTCCTGCTGAAAAAATAAGCTGCTCGTAATGGTCTCTAATAAATACATAAATGACAAGGTTGCTCACTGCATTTAAGACAAACAAAAGCAGAAACAAAGGATTACCTGTAAACATTGCAGCTATAAGAAAGACAATCAACGTAAGCTGTAACGCACGATACTGCCATCCATTTTTTATCTGCCAGTAGTCCATATCCCGCAGAACAGCTATAAGCATATAATCGTGATAAGACTTTCCGATACCTGCCAGTCTCTCACTTACATCTAATCTTAATTCTTCATTTTCACTATATGATTTTATATGCTCCTCAATATCAGGATTGTCCTCCAACGGACAATGTAGTTTTTTATATAAATATTGCTCTCCGATAAATGAGTTGGTATGATTGACAGCAAGAAAGACCTCGTCCATCTCCAAGTCATCCCAAGTGTCATCATCAATATTACCGGACATCCCATGCTCAAGGCAGTCCTCATAATATAGACTTACATTTTCCTCTAATTCAACATTCTCTGTCCTTGCCTTTCCATATTCTCTTTTTACCTTTTCCCTCAGATAGTTCCGTCTGTTAAAAAACAATTTTATCTCCTTTTATTCGTACAAACAGTAAAACCTATTTCCCTTTGTGTCCTAACACTGCATTCGGACAGAAGCTTTTAATTACCGCCATATAATTATTAATCTCATCTTTATTCATACCCGCCACATTTATGACTGTCTTACGGTACTTTGTACGAAGAACGATATTTTGTATCTCTCTTGTGGTCATTTTTTCACGATATATTGCATAGACATCTTCAAGATATGTCATATCGTATATACGAGCCTTTATTATCAGAATATTTTCTATGATGTATATGTAGTTGTCCTCATATCTTGGTCCGGAAGATGCATCAACAATACTTGCCATCCTTTCAATACCGGGATACTTTTTCAAAGGATTTTTATATCTCATATATCCATCAATCGTAAGTACAATAAAAAGTAAAAATAATATACAGACAACTATTATGCCAAATGGACCTAAAAGCTCCTCATTATAAGCCTTTAAGCAGTATATCAATATAATTCCGATAGCTATAAAACCACCAATTATCTTAGCTTTAGATTCATTTTTTATACGCTTAATTATTAAATCAATATTTTTCATATGTGTCTCCCCTAATTAAATTTACTCAAAGCTTAAATCACTCTGATACCCACTTACATCAATATCCCTTGATATCAAAAGCTGTTTCGCCTTACTGCAGAATACAGTCGTTCCTCCGTTTTGAGCAACGTATTTCAGATTTAGGATTGCTGTCTCCTCGTCCCCACTCGCAAGCTGTATGAGAGAAAGATAATATGTAAGTTCTATCCTAAAAAGCATTTTTTCATTTTTCTTCATCTCATTTAAAACCAGTTCTTTTACACTAAGCGGATTTGTGCCTGAGATTCCAATTAATATCTGCCACATCGTTCTTACATTTTTTGCAAGTGCTCTCTCATTATCAGATAATCTTATATTTTTTTCGATGTTACTAAGCTTTGAAGAAATGTAATTAAATCCTCCTGAATTACCCATATTTATGAAAGCTGCGCCCCTGTAATAAAGAGCATTTATCCCCTCATGGACTTTGATTTTCCTTGCCTCATACTTATCCAGCAATTTGAACATCTCCTCATAGTCGCCTATATAATAACAAGCTGCAATCCGTATAAGCAGTGGATAGTTATATTTCACAAGCTTAGTCGCTTCGACACTCGCAAGCTCGATAAGCGCAAGATAAGATACCGGGTCACACTCATCAAGCATGATATCATCTTTATCATTTGAAAAAACTGAAAACAGAATTCGTGTCGGATTAAACATAAATATTAAAATAAATATGATAATGGCATACATATAATCAGACTCATTACCTGTCCTGATATAATACAAGCTTGCAAATCCAATAA
>JAFTFE010000095.1 GCA_017449765.1 Lachnospiraceae bacterium
AGCTTTAAGAGATGAAATAAAGGGTGAATTTATACGGCATAGTTATATAGTGGATTCGGATAAAATATCTGTAGAAGAAAGAAGGATGTTTAAAAATCTTTCGATGGGTATTGATGATGAAGAGTTTTTAGATAAAGAAAAATTCGAATTTGAAGTAGGACGTTATGCAACGGCTCTAAAAACTCTTTCGGAGTGCCTAAAAAATTATCATGATGAAAACATAATAATTATTCTTGATGAATATGATGTACCTTTAGAAAACGCATATTATGAAGGCTTCTACAAAGAAATGGTTGGTTTTATCAGATCACTTTTCGAGTCCGCACTTAAGACCAATGATGCATTGGAGAGGGCTGTTATTACAGGTTGCTTAAGAATAAGCAAGGAGAGTATATTTACAGGGCTTAATCATCTTACTATTAATTCAGTACGTGACGGAAGCTTTGCGGAAGGCTTCGGTTTTACAGAAAAAGAAACAGAGCAGATGCTTACCGATTATGGACTTTCTGACAGGATTGAAGAAGCGAAAAACTGGTATGACGGATATCTGTTTGGCAATACGGAGATATATAATCCATGGAGCATTATCTGTTATGTATATTCTATTGTCTATAATGGAAAGAAATTTCCGGAACCATATTGGGCTAACACATCATCCAATATAATAATTAAGGATCTTGTATGGCAGGCGGATCCTGAGATGAAGCGTGAGCTTGACACATTGATAAATGGCGGAACCATAGAGAAGATAATCCATGAGGATATAACCTATGATGATATACATGAGTCCGAGGATAATCTGTGGAACTTCCTGTTTTTTACAGGATATATGAAGAAGGTTTCAGAAAGAAAAGATGGTAGAGATATATATATGACTATGAAGCTTCCCAATGAAGAGATAGCAAGCGTTTATGAACATCAGATAAGCTCTTGGTTTGAGAAGCAGGTAAAAGGAACGGACAAAGGTATACTTAACAAGGCTGTATTAGAGGGTGATACAGAAGGAATAGAGAATTATGTAAGTAATCTCCTTGCAAAGACCATAAGCGTATTTGACAATGATGAATCCTTTTATCATGGCTTTTTCCTCTCACTGTTATATGATGTACCAAATTATTATCCGAAGTCTAATCGTGAGGAAGGAGACGGAAGACCTGATATAGTATTATATCCGGAGCGTCCGAAGGACCCTGCAATAATCTTTGAGATAAAGAAGAAAAAGAAGTTTAACGAGATGGAAGAGGGTTTAAAAGAAGCATATGACCAAATAAGAGATAAGAAGTATGAGGAAGGCGTTCTTGATGATGGATATATGGGCGTTAAGTCCTATGGAATATGCTTCTGTAAAAAGAGCTGTATAGTAGGGGAATATTAGTTTTTTAAACATGTAATCGGAACAACCAATACGCCGTCGTTTCTTTGGTATGCAAAAGGGCTTGTGCCTGTGAGCACCATCATAAATGACGGCTTTTTCATTTTTTCCGTATCAATCAGAGATCTTAATTTTAATAGATTTTTTGCGCCTTCTTCAATTAGTTTATCACCACCGAGTTTAATTTCTATAAGTCCATAGTATCCGTTTCTAAGGTGTATAACAGCATCACATTCCAGACCGCTTTTGTCTCGGTAATGATACTCATTTCCGCCCAGCGATTCGGCATATATTCTAAGATCTCTAACACACATATTTTCAAATAAAAGTCCCATTGTATTTAAATCGTTTATCAAATCTGTCGGTCCAATACCAAGAGCGGCTGTGGCTATGGAAGAATCTACAAAATATCTCGTTTCAGAACTTCGTATGGCTGTTTTTGAGCGTATATTTGGATTCCATGCAACGGTATTTTCAATAACAAATATTTTCTTTAATGCATTAATATATGAACGAAGTGTACCTTCGCTGAAGCTTTCGCTATCGCCTTGTCTGACATCGCTTAATATAGAACTTATACTTGCCTCTGTAGATGTATGACGAGCATAAGAACGCAGCACTTTTTTTGCTTTTTCAGGGTCGCGTAGTATGTTGTCAACTCTTGAAATATCAGAATTCACAACTGCATCGTAATAATCTTCAGCTTGTTTTAAAGCAACCTTTTCACTGCAGCCTATAGCCTTTGGCCAACCGCCCCTGCAAATTAAATATGCAATTCTCGTAAGGTCGGCATCTGATGAACCACTTATATTAACTGTACTATTAAATAAGTCAGCAAGTGATACTTCACCGGTTGAATCTTGTGATTCATATAAACTCATCGGTCGCATGGTCATTCTGGTGATTCGTCCTGTCCCGGTATGTGATATATCTTCAAGGCTTGGTGGAACAGCGGAACCGGTCATTATGAATTGTCCAAAATCATCACGTTTATCAACCTCAAATCTTATAGCGTCCCATAACTTAGGAGCAAGCTGCCACTCATCAATTAATCTGGGTGTTTCACCTTTTAGGAGAGTAGAAGGCTCCATTTCTGCCATATCTAAGTATTGTTTTTTTCTTGCAGGATCTTCCATATATACTATACTACCTGCTATATGCTCGCCTGTAGTGGTTTTTCCGCACCATTTTGCTCCCTCTATCAATACAGCACCCTTGCTTTCTAATTTATCCATTAAAATTGAATCAGCTATTCTTTCCAAATATTTTTTCAAAATAATACCCCCAAGTACAATATATATATTAAGTTATTATTTCACATAAATAATATATCATACATTGTTGAGTTTGGCAATCTTTTGTTGATGGATTTGGCAGATTTTTATTGATGGATTTGGCGCATTTTTATTGATGGATTTGGTGGTTTGCTATTTTAAACAAAATCATTGCTTAAAATCAAAAAAATGATACAATATAAAATGTGTGACTTAAATCACAGTTTGCAAATGACATAAGGGAAAAGCTTAAATCAAATGATGATGCAGCCGTTAAGGCACTTGAGGAAGAACTTGAACCTTACTTTAAGGATAAGAAAAACTCAGGTAAGGAGCTTTATGCAGCATATACAGAATTAAAGAACGCAAGAGAAAAACATGTGCCTGAAGAAGAGCAAAAGGCGCGTGAGGATAGCTTCTTAGAGCTTTATTTTGCAATAAACAGTAATCATATGAAGGGTATAATCAGGCAGAAGGAGAGTTCTAAAGAAAAACCGAGCAGCTTCTTTACATCAATGACCAAGATTGTTATGCGTAATATCGGAATTTCACTGAAGCGCTTTGGCTTGTCAAATGCAAGAAGATACAGAGCAAAACTGGCTAATTAAGTCTTTCATCGTATATAGAAAAGAACTTCCTTCGGGAGGTTCTTTTTAACATTTTGATTTGTTGGATGTTTGTTGGACAGTGTATTGTAAAATAAAACAAGTTTTTTATGTTTTATGACAATTATGTGACTTTTTAAATGTTAATATATCGTTAAATACAAAAATAATGGATAAAAAGGAGTATTTGCCATGGATAATAATTACATTTACAAAGAAAAGGATCAAAAACTAAATTCCAAATTTGAAAACCAGCAGATAGACGAATTTCTTAATGAAGAGGTTCAAACTGCCTTTGACATGGAAAAAAAGCATATGGGTGCGACCGATCAGATGCTTAACCTCAATAAGACCGAAGAGGATGTTATGAACATCTCTAACCTACTGACCAATATGAAGACCGGCAGATATGAGATTGAGGAAAAGGAAGTAAAGCAGGCTAAGCTTGAAGCGGTTCAGGGACGCAAGCTTTCACATCTTATGTTAAATGATCAGAAGCTTACCGGTGATAGTGAAGAGATGGACAAGGTGAAAACTGCCCTGGCTGATCTTGAGCTTGTAATGACCACAAAGCAAAGACATGCGCTTACTGATAAACAGATAGATATGTTGCAGAGCCATTATGAAAATGCCATAAACGCCTGCAGGCTTTATTGTGATACTAAAAATCCATGGACTCCTACGGGTAAACGCCGTAAGGCGAAGGTTAAGGCAACCTTAGAGCGTTTATTGGTTGAATCTGATACCCTTGAGCTTGGACGAATGATTGTTAAAAGTGATGGAAGTGAGGCGAAGGAGATAAAGAGCGGTATGCAGCTTTTGTCTCTTACTGCAGTCCAGAATCTTGCTGATAAAATGGTTGTAAAAAATAAGAAAAAAGCAATTGTAGATGAGATTGATAATATTGCAGATTTAAAGTCGGAGGTCGATATAAAGGCGGATGCATATAAGCCAATCATTGAACAAAAGAAGGCTTTATCTGAGATGAAGCAGATTGAATATGAAAAGATGAAGGCTGATTATGATGCTCTTTATAAGCGAAAGGACGAGGTTGAAAAAATAGGCTGGTTCAAGCTTAAGTTCGGTGGAGATGAAGAACTTGATGGTGCATATCAAAAGCTTAAGGATATGGAGGCGGAGCTTGAAGAAGCAAAGTCGGATTATGATTTTGCAAAGAGTGAGCTTAAAAAGCTTGAGAACCAAAAGACTTTATTTGATAAGTCTATTGAATCAAAGAAAAACGAATATAAAAATGCAGAGATAAATCATGAGAAAAGCGTAAAGCAAAGGAAGGATATCGAAAAGGCAGATGCGGAACGTATAAAGCAGGAAAATGTAAAGCAGCTTGATAATAAGATAAGTGAGCTCCCGGCTGATTTACAGGTGCTTGCACGTATGATATCTAACGGTACCATGCCTACTTCTATTATAAAAAATAAAAATAAAGTAAAAGACTCCGAACAGAAGGCTCTTTCGGATCTGATTTTGGTGCGCAAGGTCTTAAGCGGATTCAAGGTAGGTACTGCACATTCAAGGACTGTTCGTATCGCCGATAAATATGTACGTCTTTTGCAGGATGAATTTGGTAATGCCCAGATTCAGTACGGAAAGGTAAGAGTTCCTATCGCATTTAATGCAGCACATACCGTAAATATGATAGCTACAGATGTTATGAACAATAAAAATATTTACGGAGAAAATGCGGTATATGATGTTATAAGTGACTTAAAGACTAATCTTTCCGAGATGACAAGAGGCGATTTAATCAGGACAAGGGATTATTCGGTGCAGATTATCTTTGAAATAACAGGCGTTCCTAAAACTCTTTTAAATAATTTCACCTCAGGTGAATTAAAATCCTTTGCACTTACAGCACTTGAGACAAAAAATGATAAAGATTTGATGGATAATTTCAAAAAGAATCTTCTTCAAACTGCCAATACAAAAAATAAAAATAAAAAAGAAAAAAATATAAATACAGTACTTAATCAGGAACTTCAAAATGTAGGCAACAAGGAAATGGTAGGAATTGAATTAAATCTTGAGCAAAGAGAGGATGACAGCAATTGGGATGAGCGTGAGAAAAAGGTGCGTGACCTTGTTTCAGATGTGATATTTTCAAAGGATACATGGGTTGCGGATAATCTTGTCAAGGATCCTGCCGAGCGTATGAGACAGGTGCTCATTGACAATGCTGATGCTCTGGCGCTTATCATAGCCGACCAGTTCAGAGACCGAAAAAAGAATCCGAACGGACTGATTGAGACTATGCTTGATAAGCTTCCGCTCTTTGTTATGGGCGAAGAGAATGTGCAAGACTTAAAGAATGAGGTTGCATCAAATCTTGAGGAAATACATGATTTTATAACCGAAATGCTTGATGAGATGGAAGAGGGCATTATGAAGAATATGGCAAAGTCTGCCCTCGAAAATGTCAATACAGGTTTACTTGTGCCTCATATTAAGAATGCTTTAAAGAATCTTGATAAAGAAGATCTTGATAAGCTTGCAAAGATAGATAAAAAAATAGATGACGCTGTTTCAGAAAGCATGGAAGGCGTTCAGGAAGCATTTTCCGAATGTATCGGTGAGATATTTGAGGTAGAAGAGGACGAAGAAGAGCAGGTAGAAAAGAAAGAAAAGAATGAAAAGAATGAGAAAGAATTAACATTAGAAGATATAGCTGTGCTTATAGATGGATTGACGGATAAAGAGTTTGAAGAATCCATAAAGAATCTGCCTCTGGAGAGACAGTCGAGTGCGAAAAAAACGAGAGAAGAAAACCGTCGGGTTTATGAGGAGCAAAAAGCAAAAATTGAAAGAAGGGAAGCCGAGAGAGCTGCAGCAAAGGCAAAAGAAGAAGCGGATAAAAAGGAAAGAGAACAAATTAATGCAAGAAAGAAGGTTATCGAATATCTTAAAAAGAATTCTGAGGATACAAAGAAAAATATTGAAGTAAAGAAAGCTCTTTTAGAAGGTATGTCCTCTAAGCTTGAGAAAGTTCAGGAAAATGAAAAGAATAAATTGATTGAAGATATTGAAAATACAAAGTTTGAGCTTGAAGCACTTGAAAAAGGATTAAATCAAAACGAATCAGAGCTTGTATCAAATAAGGATGTGGTTTTGGCATACGAAAAGAAGAAACGTATGGAAGCAATTCAAAAGAGAATTGATGATCGTGCAGCCGCATTTAAAAAGCTTGAGGACGAAAGAAAAGAAAAAAAGGCTGAATATAACCGTTATAAGAGTATAGAAGAGGATAAAAGAACCATTGTTGACAATCATGAATTGAATACGTTGGCAAAAGAAATTAATAAAATTGATGAAGAACTTGATAAGATGAAAAAGAAATCCTCAAAGGAGCTTGAAAAAATTCTTGAGGACAGTGTTAAGGGCGGCAAAAAAGGTCAGAGTCTGTTTATGAAAAATGTATTTCAGACTTATTTCAAGGGTGTAGATAAGATGGATAAGCGTTCTATGATTGCTAGTGCAATTAAGAACAGTAATGCCATTCCGATTATGACGGAAGAGGAAAAGAAAAAATTAACGGGTGCTCAGATATTGGAATATTCGTCAAGTATGATCGGCGGTATGTTTAAGGGTGCCGGACCATTGTTCCAAAAGATGCTGCAGGGACTTCCTATCGCAAGTCTTCCAAAGGGACTTCGCAAAGCTGTTGAGGATACACAGGATTCTCTTGCGTCTATACCGGATGAGGTCGTAAAGGCTCATATGGACGGAATTAAAGAAAGAAGTGCCGGAAAGATTACTAAAATCGAGGTCAATAAGTCCTTGGGTGCAGCTTCAGTAGGTCAGGCATTTTTATGTAAGGTTTATGGTCCTGATATGGCAGAAGGTAAGAATGTTGTTATAAAGCTTCTACGTCCTGATGTCAGAAATCGTATGATGCGTGAGAAGGAGGTTATGCTTGAAGCAGCCAGAATGACAGATGAGGATGGTATGCTTCCTTCAGAGGTAGAAGAAAAGCGTAAAAACAAAGTTGTAGGTGGTATGGAAGCTACCTATAAGGGTAATCTTCAACGTATAGAGGAGGAACTTGATCTAACCATAGAGGCGAAAAATTGTATGGAAGGACAGGTTTATGACAATCCTGTCTATGATAAAAAGGCAAAGAAAAACAAAGATAATATATCCAATTCCATGAAGCTTTCAAATCTTGTTGAGGCAACAAGTGATACATGTGTTATGGAAATTGCCGGAACAAAGACAGTAAAGAGATATATGAGTGATATCAATCAAAGGATAACCGAACTTCTTTGGGATTATTGTGAAAAGGTGGATGAGGTTGACAAACAGGGAAATAAGACAGGAAAGCAGATTCTGAAAAGAAATGAAGAGGACGGTTCTTTTGTGTTCCGACAATTAAATGCCGACGAAAAAATAGCACTTGCTCCAATTATTGATGAGGTTGCCGGAATATTAAAGGAACAGGAGCAAAAGCAGAAAGCACTTGCACAGGTTGTTGAGAAGTGGGTAACAGAAGGCGTTTTCCAAAAGGGATATTATCATGGTGACCTTCATGCAGGTAATATCATGATAAGTGATATCGGTGTAACCGTAATTGATTTTGGTAATGCAACTATACTTAATAAAGACCAGCAAAAACATATTATCAAGATGATGGTTGCCGCTACACAGGGAGATGTGGAAAGGTTCCGACATGGATTCCACATGCTTCTTGAAAATACACCGGAAGAAGTTTATCAGGAAAAGAGAGATGAACTCACTCTTGTTTTCAAGGATGTTATGAGTATAGGTGATGAGTCCTCGGCGGCTGAACGTATAGCAGTTGCACTTGTAAGAGCACAGGAGCTTGGACTTGAGCTTCCGCCTACAATTGCAAACTTCTCATCCTGTCAGATGCGTTTGCAAAATACATTAAAGGATATGAACAATTCTCTTACGGCAACAAGGGCAAATCTTAATAATTTGATAAAGAATAATATATATTTTTCAAATCATAAGAATATTGACCCTGTTGCAAGTTATATCGATAATAACAAAAATATGACGATTGAGCAAAAGAAAGCTAATGCACAGGCTGCTTTAATAGCTAGAGGTGAGATTAATGAAGCTTCAATCAGGGAACAGATTCGTAATAAGAATAAACGAGATGAATTTAGGAATTCAAACGGATATAACATCTCCAAAATCAATGATTTGATGAGGAAGGATGCACAGAAATTCAACGACTTACTCTCCGGAAAGCTTAAGGTGACAGAAAAATATGATGATGATAAAATAGACGATTATTTCCCGAATTGGTATGGGATCGAAGATTTGGAAAAAGACGCGAAACTGTTAGCATTCTATATGAAGATTAAAAACACTGCTGTTCAGATGTTTTATCAGGAGGAACTTGTAAGACAGATTACAGTCGAGGATTATGGTAAGCTTGATTCTTTTGAGGATTTTGTGGAAAAAATAAAGACCAAGTTTCCGTCACATAAGAATAAATCAGTGTATCGGGAACCTTCAGAGACAGAAAAGAGATTAGATGCATTTTATAAAGCACAGGATGATGAAAAGACTACGCCTGAAGAATTAAAACGTCTTGAAGATGCCGTATGGGAAAGCTTTAAAGCGGATCAGAATAAAAATGCCGAAGCAAACAATGAGAAGCAGAAATATATAAAAAATTTGAAGGACAAACACTGTCCTCATAAGACAGAAGGCGAAGATTTCGAGATAATACAGAATTATTATACGGGGACAGGGCTTGACCTTTTAAGACGTACGATAAATTCCGCTAAGAATAATAAGAAAAACGGAGCCGAGCTTGTAAAGGTTTCTGAAGAGTTTTATGCACTTCATAAAAAAGCGTTGGAAAGTGAAGAAAGCTTTGATGCAAACAAGGATGCTTTAAATGCCAAATTTGATGAGATGATGGAAATTCTCTGGGAAGCTCAGAACAATACGATAAGGGAACTTGCCGAAAACGCAAAGAATCCGATAAAGATTTCAAAGGATGATCCGGATTCCTTCCTGGATATTATGGGAGGAGTAATGTCAGATAAGAAATATGATGTTATGTTCAAGCTTGATGCATCGGTAACTGTCAAGATGCTATGGGGACTTGCAGTTGATGGAATAAAAGAAAAGCTCGGAATGGACGGAGGCGAATAAATTATGAAGATAGTTAATTTAACGGATGAACAAAAGGTTTTCTTTTCAGGCATGGATCCATTTGAAATTCTTGATAAAAAGCAGATAATTCCGGGATTTTGTCTTGGCGCAGCCATCGAAACCGAAGGTAAAAAAAGAGATATACCGGCAGGACTTATGATTTGTTTTTTGAGGGATGATGTACTTATCATAAGATGGCTTTATGTTGTACCGGAGTATCGTAAGATGGGATACGGAGATGAACTTCTTTCGTCAGCGTTTGATATAGCCAAAAACGGCGGATATAAGTATATCAGCGCTTATCTGCCCGTAGAATACGGCAGAGATTATATATGTCCTGATGCGGAAAGCTATTTCAAAAGCCACGCCTTTGATAATTCCATAAAGCTTTCGGATAAAGGAGGTATGCTTCTTTCCTGCGATATCTATGATGATGAGAGTGAAGAAAATATCGATGCTAAGCCTTATGATATATTTGAAAATATTCTTAAGAAGCTTGAATATGAAGAAAGACTTGAAAATCTTGGTTTATTAAATAAGGTTGATATGGAACAGAGTAAGGATGATGAGCTTATAGAAGTCGAAAAAATAACCCTTTCCGTTACGGATATAGCATCGTGTGAACTTTTGACTTCAGAAAACAGTGCAAAGAATATTGGCAGTATAAGTGAACTTACCATACCAAAGCTTGGAAGAGGCATAAACAGATGTCTTAAAAAGCATAAGCTTGAAGGTGAGGTTGATCTTAACAAGCTTTCACCTGATTGGTATGATCCTGAACTTTCCTCCTGTGCACTCGAAGAGGATGAGGTTTGCGGACTCTTCCTTTTGCATAAGGATGATGAGGGTGCATATTGGACGGAATATCTGTATGATGTTAGCAAAAATTCCAAGCTCAATATCATTAATATGCTAAGAAGGTCTGCTTCAATGTTTGTTAAAAACTGTCCTGCAAACGCAAAGCTTAATGTAAAGGTTTACAGTTCGGATACTAAGGCACTTGTAAAAAAGTTATTTTCAAAATGATATCATATTTTGAATTTTGAAGTAAAAGGAGAAGAAAATGGACGATTTATTTTTGAGTAAGTTAAACGAGAAGCAAAAAACATTTAAAAATGCAGGCAACGAAACAAATGAGCAGTTTGCCGAGCGTTTTGGCAACGTAAACCAGACCATTCAGAATAATTTAAAGGATATGCAGGGTTATGTTGACAATAAGATTTTTTCCGGAGAGCTTGAACAAAAGGAAAAGGAAAAAAATCTTGACTATTCGCATGATTATGTATTGCTTGATGTGAAGCGCGATGTGTATACGGCGAACAAAAATGTTTATGACAATATAAGAAAATTCGGTAAGGCGGAGCCTACGGAAGAAGATAAGAAAAAGAAGGGAAGCATAACAGGCTTCTTTAAAAAGTTTGCCAACCAATTTGTCGAAGAGTTTCACGGAAAAGAGAAAAATTATCAGACTGCACTCTATAATGTCGCAAGAGAACAAAATGCAAATGCTGATAAGACAACAGCTCTTGAGCTTAGCCGCCTTCTTAAGTATTCGGAATCAATTTATAATGTGCTGGATATAAAAAATGAGCCTTCGTTTTTCAATAAGGGTTCGGTATTTAATCAGGTTGCGGCAAAGCATCTTAAGGGTGTTAAGAAAGGCGAGTTAAAACAGAAAAAACACGAATTGTTTACGCATTTTCGTTATGATGTAGCTCCGTTCATGAAGAATTACAAAACAAAGTGGTTTTTCGGAACACGTTATTATAATCTGGACGGAAAAAGACTTAAAGCAAAGAGCGGAGAATTAAATCCGGAGGAGTACAATAAGGCACTCATAGAAGGTCTTATGCTTGAGACAAAGAAGGGCGCAAAGCTTCCTGACGGTAGCACCATAGATAGTAAAACTCTTACCAAAAATCGTAAGCAAAAGGCGGCGGTATTGACAAGAATTACCAAGGAGCTTATTGAGTACGGAGATAAATTTGATCCAAAGCAGATGACGGATCTTTACATCTCAAATCATATTATCGAGCTTCAGGAATACTATGCGCGTTTAAATGCATTTCAACAGTTGGTTATTGACAATCAATGGTTCTTCCTCGGAAAAGAAAACGCAAAAAAGATTGCCGGAAAACCTTATCAGGATATAACCGATGCGGCTGATCCTAATTTTGCAAATCTTGTCAAGACTCACATACTTGATATGAGAGCACCTGTGTCAAACTTTATCGAGGCACATCTGCGTTCACATTGTCTTAAGTCGGATGCAAAGTTTAATAAAAGAAAGAATTATTTCAGAAATGATGAAAAGCAGCCTTTTGTCGTTGTCGGCGAGGATGTTGATGAGGTTGATGATGTTAAACTGGATAGAAGTGTAGATTTGGATGGAATTCAATCCGAGCTTATTGACGTTGAAGAAAGAGGGGAACGCTACGCAGCCTTTGGCGAAGAATTCTCTGTTGTTGATATGTCAAAAATGTCAGATGAAGAGAAGAAAAATTATGAGACAAGGCTTTCAAGAGAAAAAAGCTACAGAGACGGCGGACTTACCGGTCAGATTCTTACAAATAAGCTTAACAAGATTAGATATGAGCAGACTCGCTCGCTTTCAAAGGACCTTACCTTCCAGTTAAAGAAAGAGCTTGATAAGATTAAGGATGATGCCAGAAAAAATGTCGAAAATTATAATAAGACTGAAAATGAGGAAAAGAATAAGGTTCCGGTTATACCTTATGCTTCAATGAGTGCGGCAAATCTTGACGATACAGTATTGATTGATTTGCAATACATAAAGCAGAGGATTAATTCTGAAAAGGGTTCTTATATGTATATGAATTTCGGACCTGAGATAGACCTTATCTACGGAAAGATGTATGCGGCAGCACGTCTTCAGGCTGAACTTTCCGCAAGAAAGAAGGCTATTGATTCAAAGCTTAGATTAACCAATATACGTAGACTTGAGAAGGATATTAAGGAAAAGAAGGGAACTAAGCTTACACGTAAGAGCTGGCAGGAAGAAATCGATAAGCAAAAGAAGAAAAATCATGAGGCAATGATGCTTACAAGCAAAAATGTTTACGCGAGATTTTCCGAGGATTATCTTGCGGATGAGCGTTTAAAGCGTGCAGAGCGTGAATTTGATGAGATTTCAAAGAAAATCGAATATACAAAGACCGAGCTTGATATGTGCAAGAAGACAATCAGATTCTTTATCGGCGATCCGACTGAAAAGCGTATGGAAAAGAATACTGATTATGCTATCATCGAAAATTTCCTCAAAAAGGAAAAACTCGGATATATGTTTGAAGTAAATAAAATTGATGATTATGATGAGCTGCTTGATGCCGCACTTCTTGATACGGAAAAGGATCTTCAAAAGGAAGCAGGAAAGAATGCAGTTCCTCAAGATGTTAAGAAGGCTGACAGGAGTTATAGGGCAAGAGCTGCCAGAATTCATCAGGTAAGACAAAGAGGAAGACTTTTTATTGATACCAATAAAACGTTGATTGCCGGAAAGACCAGTTTTTCTGATCCGGATGCCGAGTTTGCAAAGCTTGTTAAGATGAAGCCTGAGGAGCTTGCTAAGTTTAATTATGAGACTTCGATTCCTGTGGGAACAAAGGAGCAAAAGAAGGCTGTTATCGAACAAATGAAGCTTCTTTCTTACATAGCTGCCAAGGCAGGTAAATTCAATCCTAAATTTTATGACAACAGAGTGAATATGGTTCAGCTTTTTGAAAACTATAAAAAGACGGGAATTATTCCTAAAACTACCCAATACGGAAACTTTGTGGCTGATATAAAGACCAAGATTGAGCTTCTTACGAGTTGGAATAATTATGTTTCGGGATTGTTCAAGCTTCAGGGTAATAAGAATTATTCATACCTTGATACGGACACACTTGATGGCATGAGCGTTCATTCACTTGAGCTTTTGAAGAAAAATCTTGAAGAAAAAGCCAAGAAATTGGATGAGGAAGTAAAGGAACTCGGTAAAAACACAAAGAAGAAGACAAATACCGAACAAAAGGAATTGAAATATGGGGGTGAGAAATTTGTTATCGAAGCATCCGAACTCGAGGAGGACAATGCGAATGTTTCAATCGCATACAGACTTCGTAAAGAAAAATGGATTAATTGTAAGGAACTTATTGATGCAGTAAACAGAAAAATCAGCATGGCAAAATCACGTGATAAATATACTGAGTTCAATATAGAAGCTTACAATCACAGTATTAACCAAAAAACTTTAGAAGCAAATATTGAATATGCCAAGTATTTTTCATTCCCTGCGGCAAATGAAACCTATCTTGTTTTATGCGACCTTGCCAGAACAGACAAAATTAAGACCTTGAAGAATAACAGGATGTTTGACAGGATTTCACGAGCAAAGGCTAAAAATGATAAGTATATTAAGGATGAAAAAAATGTTGAAAAAGAAGCATTGGGTCTTGTTGCCAGATTACGCGAGATAAAAATAGGTCCTGAGCTTTACGAGTTAGCAAAAAAAGTTATAGATGAAAATAATGTTCCTAATCCTGACGATGTATTTACATTGCTTAAATATACGGATACGTTGTCGGATGTCGAGTGTGTAATTAAGGCGGACAAGTCATGGTCATCAGAAGAGCAGCTTGCTTTAAAGAGCTACTTTGAGAAACCTGAAAATAAGGAGCTTATGGCAGAGCTTGTCAATAAAAACGAAATCCTTTCGCCGCTTTGGTCTGCATTTAATACTTATCTTGAAGCAAACGGTATGGTCGGTGCCTCAAACTTTTCTCAGACACAAACATGGTGGTTATTTAGAGAAAAAATTGAGGGGGATGAAAATCTTACCGAGCAGCAAAAAAAGGATAAGCTTGAAGAGGAAGCTGATAAAATTCAGACTGAAAGCGAAAAAAAGATGTGGGCATACGGAACTTCAATCAGTAAGCTTAAGGAAAACATAAATAAAGCAGGTGATATGATTTCTTCGAATCCTACAACCCGTTTGTTTAAGCTTGTACATGAAGGCGGAGAAAAGCTTGACATATCAAAAGCGGATGAATGGAAGAAGATATTCCAATCTATTAAGAACAAGGGATATTACAATAAAAAACCTGCAAAGGGTGAAAATACGATTTGGATGAAGGTTGCCGCAGAGCAAATACTCAATTTGTGGCCTCAAAGCTTAGAAGACTTCTATATAGAGCGTGCCAAGCTTGATACCGGTAAGGCTTTGGATGAAACCTTCCGTAAGCTTGCCGTAGAAAACGGCACAGGTGTTGTTGAAGATACAGGTCATGCTGCCGAGATATCCGCAGTTATAAGCAAGAAGGAAGCATTTGCATACAGTGCGCTTTCGATGGATAAACGTCGTGAACTTGATGAAGCATTGAAGCATGCGGGATACAATCCTCGTATATTTAAGTATTTACTTAAGGATGTAGAAGTAAACGGTGCGGGACAACCTGCCACTAAGGAAGCAGAGGACAACCGTTCGATTAACAATATGGTTGTCAATGAGTTTATATATCGTAACAATAAGGATTCAAAAGCATTTTTTAATCCTGTAATAGGTTGGCAGGATACTGTGTTTGGCTGGTTCAAGGAAGCTGTTTCGTTTAAGATTACCTCCGAGATGACAGACCCTGCATATATAAAGAAGCATTTTGAATACCTTTACGGCAAGACAAGAAAGTTCCTTGCATTGAAGGAAGTATACGAGCATGAGAAACATATTCTGGAAGATCCTGAGGTTATAAAGCGTAAGCATATCAAACCACAGGTTCTCACAGCTATACACAATGCATTCGGCCCTAAGACGAGAAGCGTTTATGCTATGTTCTTTGAGATGATAGAAGCATATGCTCATACATATTTCGTTGACAAGGAAGGACATTTTGATATGGGTCTTTCCGCAGATGAGATATACGGTAAGGACGGAAAGGCAATTGATAAGGATGCAAACCAGAGGAAGCTTTTCGATGTCTTAAATAAGAGAAAAGATTATTTCAAGAAGATGTCGATGCGTGTTAATTCTGAGCTTGACAGAGAGGAGCTTGCAAATAAGGTTGCACAGTCGGATGAAGTAAGCAAGACTTTAAATGTTATTCAGGTTAAGGGTAACGAGCGTGTAATCAAGCTTGTTCAAAAGAAAGGCTTTGAAGGAAAGATTTCTGATATCAATATACTTTTGCAAAGTCCTAAGCTTGCTGAACTGGTTAAGGAATATAACAAAAACAATCAGATACTTGAGGGCTATGAGGAATCAATCAAGCCTTTGAAGAATAAGCTTCAATTACTTTATGAGGAAGGAAAGGCAGGTTCTGAGGAATATACGGAACTCAATCAAAAGATATTGCTTTCTAATTCCGGTACTATTTCGCACAGAGCCGAGCTTGCTACCGCAGAAACGGCAATTATGCAGTACCAGAAGGAAAATAAGGTTATATATGAAAATTACAATGCCTGCCATAATGAAGACGGAACATTAAATATCTATGAGAAGCTTAAAGACGGTTCCGTGCGTGAACACTTGGGTAAGTATTTGGATTATCAGACTTCGGTTGCAAGAGATTGTGCAAGAATATATCATGAATTAAAATCATTCTTCGGCAACGCTAAGAATATTAACGAAAAAACATTTACAGCTGAGAATATTGTTAAAAGATTTAAGCAAAACGAGATGGCTGATAGGATGCGTGATTTAAGAAAGATAGATCTTTACTTAAATCTTCTTGAGGTTGATAAGCAGGGACTTAAGACCAAGGATCATGATATTATGAAGGACATGACTACGCATATTAACAATATTAAGACTGCTCATAAGAAGATGAAGGATGACAATCCTGTAAGAGTCAATATGAAAAAACAGCTTGCTGTTCAGATTGAGGATTATGTATTTGCTCAGGATTTCATGAAGGAAGTATTAAAGGATATGGAAGGCGGACCTAAAAATCCGGTACAGATGATACATGATTATGTACAGCTTGTATTCCTTACATTAAAATCTTACGGTGTTACAGACGAAGGTGATATCGTTGAAGAACAGATTAAGGACAGGGTTGATGGAAAACTTACCGAACAGGAGATAAAGAACATCGCTAACGACGAAGCGGATAAGATCGGAGATGCGCATATAGAATTACAGCATGAGATTAATATTCGTCTCGGCTTTGAGAAGAAGCCTGAGCCTGCGAAGAGGGTTTCAAAGAAGGCAGAGCCAAAGAAGGAAACCAAGAAGAAAGAAACCAAGAAGAAGGAAACTAAGAAGAGCAGCAAGGGCGAAATTAATCTTGATGTGGATAATATCAATTTTGAAGTTCTCGATGATAATTTAAATAAGAAAAAGAAAAAGTAAGAGAAATAAAAATTAAGAGAAAGGAAGTTTAAAATATGAAAATATATGCGTTGGATAAAACAAATATTGATGATTTTAATTTTCTTGTAGAGTACTCCGCCGCCGAAGCAATAAAAAGGGATGAGGCTTACGGATTTTGCGTAAAGGAAAAAAATGCCCATGTCGGTGCACTTGTAGGACGTTTTGTTGATGAAAAAGAATTTGAGATAATGTCTTTATATGTTGTGCCGGAAGCAAGAAGAAAAGGAGTAGGAGAAAAGCTTCTTGATACTCTAATTGAGGTTTTTGACGGACAGGAAGCAAATATAAGCGTAACCTTTGCATGCGTCTCAGATAATGAAATAGCACTTTGTGCGTTTCTTGAAAAGATGGATTTCGAAGAGTACCGGTCACTTGACAGTCACCTATTTTCCATAACTGTCGGTATGCTTGCTAATTCAAAGCTTACAGGTGCTAAAACAAAGGCAGATTATATAAGCTTTAAAGACCTTACAAAAAAACAGACGAGCGCACTTGAAAAGGTTAAGAGTAAGGGTTATGTACCAAGACCTGCAGGCGGCTTTACATCCGAGGCGATAGAGGGTGATATGAGTATAGCATATTTTGAAGGGAACAAGCCTGTTGCGTATGTGGTAGTAGAGCGTGCAAATGATGATTTGCTTATGCTTTCCTCACTTTATGTGGATGATCCTGACAATCCTTCCACATTGCTTAAGCTTTTAAAGAGTCTTGCACACCGATTAATCGATAAGTATACGGATGATACCGTTATACTTTTGCCGACGGTAACAGAAAATTCCGAAAGGATAGTTGCTTCGCTTTTCGGAGAAAATCCGGAGATTAATGATATACTTTATACCTTCCGTAAATATCTTCCGGGTAAGGATGAAGCAAATTACGATGATATGTCACTTACAGACTTTTTTGTGCTTAATCATGATGAGTATTATGATTCTTCAGAGGAAGATGAGGGCGCATATCTTGTTGAAGCAGGGTCATTATCTGACGATTGATATCAAAATATTGAATGGTGTTTGAATGGGTACCGGTCAATGAAGAGTAATTTATGAATTAAATATAAATATTAAATTATAAATAAAAAAATAATTAAAAATAGGAAGGTCAATTAGTACTATGAAAAAGAATAATCTTAAGAAAACAGCAATTATTATAGGACTCATGGTAGCTATGACTGCATCAATTTGCGGATGTAAAAAGAGCAATTCTGATAAAAAGGATGATAAAACTACTTCAGAAGTGACTGAAGCAACAACTGAGTCGACAACCGAAGAAGCGAAAACTGACGACACAAAGGAAGCAACAGAGGCAAAAGCTCAGGCTGATGATACAGTATATTTTGGCAGAGGTGTATATGAAGTGACTACCGGTGGTGAGTTGTTCAGCTATTATTGCTTTTATGATGAAAGTAACGGAACAGCCCTAAATCCTGATCTTGGAACCGGTATGGGATTTACATGTGAGCAAAGTGACGGAAAGATTGTATTTCATTTTGGCGGTATATCCAACAGTGATGTTATGAATATCAGTGTAAACGGACCTGAAATTACCGGTAAATATGAAGATTCGGATAAGACATACTTGTTCCAAAGTATGGATTCCGATCCGGAAAGCTTTCGTGATAATTTCTATGCTCAATATGACGAGAATAAAAAAGACGACAATAATTCTGTGACATCCGGTTACGAAGGTACATATGTTGAGTCTGTAGCGGGAAGAGGTATGATGGATATTCGTAAAGAAAGTGATAATTCATATCTGATTACTGTAAATTGGTCAGCAAGCTACGATACTGTCGCTAATTGGACTATGCATGGCACATTTGATGATAACGGTGTATTGAATTATGCGGATTGTACAAAATTAATTACTGTTTATGATGAAAGTGGTAATCCGACAACTGATGAGAACGGTAATCAAACTCCTGTTATTGAATATGAGAACGGAAAGGGAACACTTACCTTCAGCTTCGGTGAAATAACATGGGATGATCAAAATGAGCACATCGCTGACGGATGTACATTCGTAATGCAATAATAAATTTATGACAAAAAGGAGAAAACACAATGAAGAAGAAATTATTGGTAATGATGACAACATTTGCACTTGCTATGGCGGTAACTGCCTGTGGAGGAAAGAAAGAAGAGGAAAAGGCTACGACAGAAAAAGAGACGATAACTGAATCTGATTCAGATGTCGAGACCGGTTCAGAATCCGAAACCGAATCAGAAGACACAACTAATTCAGCAGCTGACAATAAACCGGGAGAATTTAAGTCTGATAAAGGCTGGTCTGTTACGTATAATGAAGATGTAATTTCCGTAACCGACCAGGGCGATGGTTCTGTACAGTTTACTTATACAGGTGAAGCATCAGGTCCCAATATGATCACAATTAGCTACATTGAAGATAAGCTCCCTGAAGAGGTGTTGTATGAATATACAGCAGAATGGGCAGATGAAGATGTAATAAGAAATGAGAATTATATGCCGGGTACGACTGATAAATGGAGTTATTGGAGAACGTATACCACAGAAGCTAATGATCTTGCCTATACCGATATGGCAATAGCCGGTGAATATAACGGTGGAGTATTGTTATTCCAGATTGCAAGCTGCTCTGAACTTGATGAGGAAAAGGGTATGGCAGTAAGTGATGCTATGGCATCCGTTATAGATTCAATTACCTATGATAACTATGAAGCACAAACTATGTTTGATTATTATGTAGGTACATATAAGGGCGAAGCTGAAGATGCAAATCCTGAGGTTACTCTTAATGAAGACCATACAGGTGTTTTAACTATGCAGGACAGTGTCGATATCATATGGGAAAGCACTTCTATATACTCTGTTGACGGAACATTTTTATATGACTTTACAATAGAGGGAGACAGCTTATATCTTATGGATGGAGATTATACAATTGAGTTAACCAGAAATTAATATATATAAACTTTACAGGCACCAATTGCAAATGCGATTGGTGTCTGATTTTTACCACTTTAAAATCACAAATCAGTTAAATAAAATTACACAAAACTGTTAAAAATAATTGCACAAATGTGTTAAGTGTAATATAATTTTTAAAGAGGTGATGCTAATTATGGATAATTATTGTAATCGAATAACCGATAATTTATTACAACTCAAATTGGAAGCGTTTGGTGCTGTTTTAATAGTTGGACCAAAAGGATGTGGAAAAACAACTACTGCCAAACAATTCGCAAAAAGTTATATTGAGTTTCAGGATGAGGATAATAGGGATAAATATCTTTCGGTTGCTGAAAATATACCTTCTAAACTTTTGATAGGTGAGAAACCCCGTCTTTTTGATGAGTGGCAGGATGCACCTAAAATATGGGGAGCAATTCGTAAAGATGTAGATGATACCAGTATGAAAGGGCAATATATTCTTACAGGTTCTTCTTCACAAAAGGTTTCTACTGCTCACACAGGTACACTTAGGATATCGACCTTAAGGATGTATCCGATGAGTCTTTATGAAAGCAAAGAATCATGCGGAAGTGTTTCACTTGCGGATTTGTTTGATGGTAAGAGTTTAGAATGGGTAGAATCCAAGCTTAATATTGATGACCTGATTTATGCGATATGTCGAGGTGGCTGGCCTCAGAGTATTAATATAAAAAATAAAGAAGCTGCGCTTTCGATTGCTTTTGATTTATTTTATCAGACCTGCCATACTGATATTTCTAATATAAGTCATATTAAGAGAAATCCATTGTTGGCAGAAAGATTGCTTAGATCATATTCCAGAAATATTTGCACCTTGGCAGATACCAAAACACTTTTTGCTGATATATCATCAACTATGGAAATTTCTAAGCCGACGTTTTACGAATACTTTCATGATTTGGAGGATTTATTTATTGTTGATGAGTTACCTGCATGGTGTCCGGCTATCAGATCAAAGGAAGCGATTAGAACAGGGAATAAGCGTAATCTTGTAGATCCTTCAATTGCTGTTGCGGCTATGGGACTTTCACCTGATTATTTCAATACAGACTTTAAGACATTAGGGTTTCTTTTTGAATCGTTATGTATCAGGGATTTAAAAATATATTCGTCAAAAATGAATGGTGAAGTATCATATTATCATGATAGATATGGATTAGAAGCGGATGCAGTGTTGCATTTAAAAGATGGAAGATATGCGCTGATAGAATTTAAGCTTGGTAGTAAAGAAATTGATTTAGGAGCAAAACATTTATGTGAAATAGAACGTCTTATTTCTGTATATAATGAAAAGAAAAAACAGGTTCCTTTGAGATTGCCGGATCTAAAACTTGTTATTACTGCAACCGAATACGGATATAGACGGGATGATGGTGTGTATGTTATTCCGATAGGATGTCTAAGGGATTAAATGAAAAATGCAACACCTTCAGACTTAAAACAAATGACTAAAAAAATTGAAAAAACTTGATGTATACTATAAAATATTAATGTTAATATGACGATTATGTGACTTTTGTTATGATAAAAATGTATGTAAAGGGGCAACGTAGATTATGAGTGTTGAAATAAATCCTTTGTTTTCAGTCGGATATGTGGATACGAAAAAACCGGGAGTATTTCTTGAGCTTATGGCTGAAGATATAAAAGAGCGTGTGATAAATGAAGAAGGGCTTTATATTATAGGCCTTACTTCTGAAGAATACGCAGCGGGTGCACTTGTTTTTGAACGTATCCATGATTATCTGGAGATAGTTTCTTTATATGTATTGCCTGAGTTCAGACATAAAGGCGGTTCGAGACTTTTACTTGCAGCACTTGAGGCTATAGCTTCAAAGCTTGATTATATTGTGACTGCAAGATTTAGTATGGTTGACGGCGAAACTGAGCTTTTGGAGGAGGCATTTGAAAATGCAGATTTTCAAAAGAGGGAGGATGTGGATTATAAAACCTACATAGTAACCTTGGCAGATTGTGAAGATGCCGAAAGCTTAAAAAAGGTAAAGAAAAATCCTAAGATAAAGTATTTTTCAGAACTGACTGATAATAAGTTAAAAAGCTACAATAAACAGGCTGAAGAAAAATTCGCACCACTTCCTATAGACGGGCTTACGAGTGAGACGGTTGACAGAGAGCTTTCGGCTGTTTATGAGGAAAACGGACGTATAAAGGGTTATGTTGTGATTGAAAATATCTCATATAAAAATGGAATTCGTGTTGCTGCGGCATATAACGGAAGTGATAATCCTCTTATACTTATGTGGCTCCTTAAGGCTGCAATTTCTGCGGCAGAAAATAAATATGATGCAAATATCCCGCTTGTTATTGATGTTGTAGATGATAATGCAGACAGATTTGTTCGCTATATACTTCCGGAGGTTACAGAGGTATCAAGAATCTTTGATAAGGTGCCGGATATGGTCTAGGAGGAGAAGATGGATAATAATTACACAGATGAGCTTTTTAAAAATGATAAAAAAGCAGACCAAAACATTATAAATACCAATAATGTTAAGGAAGATGTTCAAAATATCAATAACATAAATATGTCTAATGACGGATTTGAGAATCTTAACTTCAATGCTGAGAGAGAAGCTAACGATAAGTTTATGAAAAGATATAAAGAGCAGGTTATGATGGGCGATATCAAGGATTACAGTATTTTTGAGGTAAAGGAAGAGGATACTAAATTAAAAAAGACATTGGAAGGTTATCTTCCTGTTATCATTGCTGATAATTACCGGTTAATAGGAAAGAGTCCTGTTGATAAGATTCCGGAGATTGAACCTGTTCAGTCAAACTATAGTTTTAGTATAAAGGGTATGGTAGCCAAAGGCAAGGATGCGTGGCATACACATAAACTAAAGAAAGAGTATTCAAAAACATATAATGATGATTCGCCTGAGATAGACAGCACTTCATATAAGTTAAGAAAGAGTACACAGACTTATAATGAGGAAAATAAAGACGAAATAGAGGAAGCTAAGGAATATGAAAATCAGTCTCATTTAAGCGATGAAGAGTTCTCATATGAAAGCAGTTTAATTAAAGATAATGATAAAGCTAAAGAAAAAGATAAAAAGAAAACTAATTTTAACGCTCTTTTGAAAAGCTCTATGTCATTTTATTTTAAGTCAGCTCTTTGCAATGAAACTTATATGGTAACTCATTATGCGGACTTAAGAAAAAATGTTGATCAGTGTATTATTCTTCCTGAAATGATGAAACGCGACGGCAAATATTGGAGCACTTTATCACAGGATATGAAGGATATGATCGATCTTCAGGCTAAGACAGCCAAATGCTTTAAGGCGTTATTTATAGCATTTGGAAAAAGGCATCATATAGATGTCATGACCGGAGAGTTTTATCCTGAGGGACTTTCTGAAAAAGAATATCGCGATTACAAGCTCGAGTATAAGATGATACTTAAAGACAATTATAAATATTTATATAAACTAAAGGAAAAGAATAATTTTGCTTCTTCCAACGAGATAGAAGCATTGCTTAAAAAGATATCGATAGGAAACTTAGATGAGTAAAACAAGGTAATATTAAGATGGAGGATAAGCAAAGTGGATGATAATTTTATAAGTACAACACAGATAAAACCGCATGAGCTTATAAAAACAGGCGAGAATACTACAATTATTAATAATGATATGCAGTTGCGTAACAACCCTGTTCAAAACTATGCTCCCGATGAACATAAGGCTATAAATAACGACCGTTATATGTATAAAATATATGATACACCCGATGAAACGGTATTTGGAAAAGAATATAAGGCACAGTTTAAAGAACGTATCACAAATGAAGAACGAAAAAAAAAGATCGCGAACAAAAGGTCGCGTCTTTTTGTAAAGCATAAAAATGCCGATTTGATTCAAAAGTCCGACAAGGACTTCAGGATAGGAGCATATGATACATTAAATCGTGCCATAACAAAGCAGGCTTTCAGAATGGATAAGGAAGACTATAACGACCTTGCCATGTTTATGAAGGATGGTAAAGATGAATATAATATAAAGCTTGTTAATCTTTATATGGGAAAAAGTGTTAAAAAAGGTCCCGGCGGATTGGAGGGGCAGGATGTACATCTTGCTCTCGGGCATATGGCAAAACAGCTTTTTGCCATAGATATCAGTGCGCTTAATTTTAAAAATGATACCGAAATGTCAAAGTGTGCGCCTATGTTTGAAAAGCTGTCAGGACAGGTTGCTGCCTTTGACAGGCTTTCCGCAAAGCATAATTATATGTCAGGCTTAAACGAAGATGAACAAAAAACACTTAATGAACGTTTGGAGGTACTTCGTTCGGTTGCTGCGTATTATGCTGTAAGAAAAGAGATTATATGCGATAAGTATTACAAGACACATTACAATGATGAAATATCATTGGATGTGGGAGGTGCATCTGCCGACGAGCAAAGAACTATCGGAGAAAAACTCGTAAAATCTCTTATTCTTGGAAGAAATATGCTTAGAATTAACGGGATTGATATTACCAAGCCAAAATATAAGGGAAATATACGTTATACAAGTGATAAAAGTCTTACTGCCTTTAAATCGATATATAGAGATTATACCAAAGACGGTAAGTGTAAGGAAATAACAAATAATGTACATGTGTCCAAGGATTCTTTGGCCATGGAAGAGCTTTTAAGATGTCAAAAAAAATTAGAGAGTCTTAATCGTGAAGCACCGCTTAAAGAACAGCAAAATATTCAGTCATCCATGAAAGCAGTTCAAAATCGTGCATTTGCACCGGTGCAACGTCCCGAAAACAGAACAGGAATACTATCAAAACTAAAAAACAGACTGATGCTTGGATACAGATTTTTACTTCGCGGTACAGCAGGAGTTGTTTCGGCTATTGTTCTGAACCTTATTAATGGAACGGAGGCAGCTATATTTGAACCCGGAAGAAGGAAAGAAGCACAGGAAAAAAGAGATCACGAATCCGTTCCGGGAAGAAAAGGAGAATTTTTCAGAGAAGAAGTTGTAAGAAAAAATGAAAAGGGTGAGGATCTTGATGTTTATTCGGATGTAAGGCGAGGTCCTCTTGTATGGGAGAAGCTTACGGCAGGGGACCCTGAGGAACCGCCTGAGGTAACTATCATGATGCAACAAAGTAAACGCGGAAGCAGAACGGCATTAAAGTCGTTCGATATGGGGCACGCCATGATAGGTCTTTCTTACAGCAGATATAATAAGACGACAAAAAGAAAAGAGCGTTATCAGCTTAGAATGGGCTTTTATCCGGGCGGAGGACTTATTATGGGTACAGCACTTTCTATGTTTGGAGGTGCGACTATTCCGGGAAGGCTGTCAGAGGATACTAAACATCATTATGATATATCACGTCGTTATCAGGTAAAACCGGGTGATATAAACAAGATACTTCGTGCATCCGAAAAATATGCCGATAAAGGCTATAATTATTTCTCACGTAATTGTACAACCTTTGTGGTTGATATGGCAAAGCTTATAAATCTCCCCGTAAGTAAAGAGTTTAAAGAAGATGAGATGGAATTTGAAGGGGGTAAAGGCTTTCTGGCTCAAACGCTTTTTGCGGGAAAAGATTCCGGAATATATATGGGTGCAAATGCAATTTCATCCCGTATGAACAAAATAGATTTGGATTATCTGAATTTTGGTCAAAACAGATATACTAAAGAGGAGCTTGACAGATATTATAAGACAATTGAAAGCGGAGAACTTGTAAAGAAAGGTTATTCTCCGTCTGTTGCCGGCGAGACATTAAGAGATTCAAATAATGGAGAACTCAGTGCATTTTTTAAAGAACATAAAAATATTAAATTATCAGATTTGAGGGATTCTATAGCTGCTACCGGTTCAGAGTTATGGGCAGAGATTATTAAGCTTATTCCCGAGGATAAAATTAATGCTTTTGATGATGAAGCGATGACGGCTATGATTGGTGTAGGTGATGCTGATATATATTTATTGCGCGAAGATGAAAAAACTACACCCGATCAGGTGCGTGAAGCACATAAAAAAGTAAGAAATGCCATGAAAATAATCAATAAGTATTATGCTGAACGCCTTGGAAATGACGCAAGACTTAATCCGTTAGTTATGAAGCTTTTAAGCTTGTATGAAACTGCTCTTTTGCTTGCGGATGAAGTATATGATGATGTTGTGTCTAAAGCCGTAAAGGGAGACGTAGGCATATCCAGATATAATTTTAATCATCTTGAACAGGAGATATACATAGTTAACGATAAAAAAGAAAAGATAAAAACAAGTATGTCACCGGGAGAATATGAGGGATATCTTTTGGCTCATAAGACACCGGAGGAAGCGATTTATTTAAAAGCCAGATATGATGAGATAATGGCTATTCCTAAAAATAAAAGAACCGACGAACATGAAAAGGAATTTAAGGAACTTTTGTATTATGTTTTATTAGCTGAGGATTTTGCAAAAGCAAACCGTTATATTTTAGAAAAGGATGATTTTGATGAAAAGGATATAAAATACGCTTTTCACGAGCTTCCGAGGATGGAGAGATCGGGACCTAACGGTGATAAAATCGGAGGAGATTTTATGACTCATTATCGCCCTAGCTTTACATATCAGGGTGTAATATTTGAAAAAATATTTGGAGGATTTGCACAATTACATCTTGAAAAAATTCCCGGGATAAAAGACAAGACGGTAGTATTGGATAGATATATTACAGAAGGATTTGAAAAAAATCGCGAAATTATGAAGACTATACTTAAGTGGTATATCGAAGGAAAAGATAAAGCATCGCAGGGACTTGCTATTGACTTTTTATCAGATATGGAGGATAGTTGTATAAGTCCGGCATATCATAACTTCAAATCATTTGACCATGCATCCATATCAGCCTGTACCATGATAATGTCAAATGGTGCAAATTGTATAACATGGCTTACAAATGAGATTGATTTGATTAAAAATGCAGGGGGTATAAATTAATATGGTTCCTGAATATAAAGAGATAACAAAAGAAGAATTGGAAACCTATCGTGAACTTATACTTCCGATGGTTTATGAAGAGCTTTCCGAACAGGATGAAATTAATACGGAATATATCTGTATCGCATCATGGCTTAATGGTGAGCCTGCAGGAGTTATTATATCCGAGCTTTTGGGAAACGGGGATATGAATTTACTCAGTATCTGGACAGCGCAAAAATACAGACGTATGGGTATAGCATCAGCACTTCGCGATAAGATGACTGAGGTTGCCGTTAACCTGTATGATTGGGAAGAAGGTCAATACGGGGATGATATTACATTAAATACAATGTACTCACTTTCTGACAGATACCGCAAGACTTTTGAAGCATGGCTTGAAAAAAATGATTTTACGGATTTTTGTATCATTAAAGAAGCTTCGGACGGAGCATCCGACATATGCAGTGCAACTGCTGAGATTCATTTTATGAGATTTAGTTAATAAAATATCGGTTGCATTGTGTTTGAATTGGTTGATTTTCATGATATAATTGTTGAAAATATTGTTATTGGCAGGGGAGAAATATGAGACAGGATACTAAAAAATATTTTGATATGCCGGAAAGCTTTTTAAATGCGGTTTCGGAGCTTGGATATAAGGAGATTTCGTGGGAACTTCAAGAGGTTTTCGATCCGTATTATGATAAGATGAACGGACATTGGTGCGCCAATACAAGTTTTCTTAATTTCTGGAGCTGGAAAGAGCCTATCCCGACATATTACAGGTTTTCCGATGATAAGGAATATATATATATTTTGTTTTTTCAAAGAGAGACAGGCAGGCCGATAGCATCGCCATGCCTTGGTTTTTATACGGAGGAAAAGCTTAAGAAGGTTGTCAGGGATATAAAAAAGGACTTTGAATTTATGGGATATCCGTTAAGATTCTGTGATATTACTCCGTGGATGCTTCCGTATTATACCGGAGCCGGTATAGATTTTATTGTGGAAGACTTAAGGGAAATTCAGGATTATGTATTTACTCCGGAGGAGTTTAAGGCAGGACTTGATATGCCTGATGACAGATACCGCTACAGATATTTTAAAAGAAAATATAATTATGAAACCGTTGAGCTTGAACCGTCACTTACCGATGAGTGTGTAAGCTTTATGGAAGAACACTGGTGCGGTGATAAAACCTGTGAGGAGTGTACCTATGGATGCCTTAAAAAGGTTATCGAAAATGCGGTTTCGAGGTTTGATATTTTGCGTGGATATGGTATACTTGTAAGAGTAGACGGAAAAGCTGCCGGTCTTTGTATCGTGACAAATAGAAACGGTCTTGGCATCTACCAGTATAAAAATGCGATTAACAAAATAAAAGGTCTTAACGAATATCTGCTTACCGAAAGCTTTGAACGATATATGCAGAATGTTGATATGATTAATTATACGGAAGATATGGGTATGGAAAGCTTAAGGTATTATAAGCAGCATATGGCACCGAGTTATTCACTTTTATCAAAATATAATCTTATAGAAAAGGTATAGATAATCATGCAATCAAAAAGTTTATTAAATGAAAAAAAATCTAATAATGACAAAAGTGCAAAAAAGGGAAACAAGATTTTTCTTGTTTTCTTTTCTTTGTTTTTTATAACATCTATAACAGTATTATTTTTTTGCAGAAGATGGGTTTCGCAATCTGCTTTTAAAAACTATGTACTTGATGAGGTTTCTGATGTTACGATAGATGATGTTGGCAATATATATGTTATTTCCGATGCCGCACAAACTGTGCTTAAGCTTTCATCTGATGGTGAACTGATTGAAAAGATAGGTGCTTCAGAACTCGGACTCGGTTCAATTAACGGTATAATATCATCAAAAAACGGTAAATTATATCTTTATGAAAAGACTATAGATAAAGGGATTATAATAGAAAAAGAAAGTATATATGAGCTTGATTTTTCCGCACACGAGATAAAAAACATAGACAAAATATCCGCAAAAGAGGATATGGTAAGAAATTCCATAATAGGCTTGTCAAAGACCGATACAGGTATACGTTACATAAAAAAAGAAGCGGATACGTTACTTTCATTTGATGAAACAGGATATAACATGATTGATTATCCTTTGGCAGATGCTGAAAGAAACGTGCTTTGTGCTGTGACGGATGAATCCGGAAAGGAAATATATTATGCAGTTTATAGCGGAAGGGTTTATCACTATGTTGATGGTATAAATGATGAGCTTATCTATGACAGCGACACGGTGACCGGAAGCATTCCTAACGATATTTGCTTTGATAACGGCAATTTGTATGTGACAGATATAGGCTTAAAGGATATTATTGTTATTGATTTAAGCAGCAAAGAAGTATCAAGAAAAGCCGTATATGAGGAAATCGGTGACCGTTATACCGAATATTATGTATATGCATCTGAAAAAGGCATGGTTTCAACCGGTGAATTTTCCGTAACAATCTGGAATGATAATTGTGATTATTTATTTGAGTTAAAGCTTGGTACGGCTGTAAAATTCAAAATTATAATTGTATGGATTTCGATTGTTTATCTCGGAGTATGCCTTTTGGCTATGGCTATCAGAATTTTGATATATGTCAAAAAGAAATCAAGCTTTTATTCCAAGGTTACATTTTTGATTTTTGCCGGTGTTGTTTTACTTGTTGTTCTTTTACTTGGAACGCTTTTTCCTGAGTTTACAGCACAGCTTACGGACCAGATATACGAGAAGGAAACTCTTGCTGCGGCCGTTGCTTCAGAACGTATACCGAAAGATTCTTTCCTTGCACTTGAAAAGCCGTCGGATTTTATGAACGAGGATTATATCGGAGTACGTGATGCTGTATATAGTGTGTTTAATAATGATATGGAAAAAGCTGATGAGCTTTATTGTGTTTTATACCGTGTAATAGACGGAACGGTAACCATGACTTACACGATGACCGATACAAGTGTACTTTATCCTTATGACTGGGAATATGAAGGTACTGATATGCAGGATCTTATGGATAATGGTAACACAAAAAGATACAGCAATAAAGACAGTACCGGAAGCTATCTTTTTGTGCACTATCCTATATACGGAGATGATGGAAAGCCTATAGGTTTTATAGAGGTTGGTACTGACCTTAACTCGGTAAATGAGAGAAATAAAAAAATCCTCATTTCACTCCTTTTAAATATCCTTGCTATGACTATCGTTATAATAATGTTTGTGACGGAGCTCATGTATTATGTAAAGGATAAAAAAGAATATGAAAGTATGAAGAAAATATCTGAAAAAACAGCTGAGCTTACTCCGGGTATATTCAGATTTATAGTTTTTCTTATATTTTTATTTGCCAATCTTACGTGTGTTATCATGCCTTTGCAGGCTATGAAGATAGTAGGTCATCAAAGCTTTTTAGGTATTTCACCTGCCATTATGGCAGCTATACCGATATCGGCTGAGACGATTTCCGGAGCGGCTTTTTCTGCAATCGGCGGAAAGGTCATACGTAAGCTTGGTGCGAAGCGTTCAATATTAGTAAGCAGTATTTTATTTACGGTCGGTCTTTTCCTAAGGGCTATACCGTACATACTGATGCTCGCTATAGGTTCGGTAATAGTCGGTGCCGGATGGGGAGTTTTGCTTATACTTGTAAATGTCCAGATTGCCAAGCTTCCTGAAGAGAAAAAGGATAAGAGCTTTGCTTATTACAGTGTATCAAGTATATCCGGCATAAACTGCGGTGTTGTACTCGGAGGTTTTTTGGTGCAATGGTGTTCTTATATGACTATATTTTTGATAACTGCAGCGGTCAGCATATTACTTTATTTTGTATCTCGCAAATACCTTGCCGATAATATGCAGGATTATAAGGAAGAAGAAACAGAGAAAGTAGATAAGAGCGAGAGTCCTATCAAATTTATACTAAGACCTGCTATTATAGGCTTCTTTATGTTGGCTTTAACACCGTTTTTGATATGCGGATATTTCCTTAATTATCTTTTCCCGATTATAGGTTCGGATTGGGGAATGTCTGAGTCTTATATAAGCTTTGCATTTATGATAACCGGTGTAATCGCACTTTGCTTCGGTACACCGTTAACAGAGCTTTTTACAAAGAGAAATCTAAGGCATTTCGGACTTGCTGTTTCTATAATCCTTTATGCTGAAGCATTCCTTTGTATAGCTGTTTTGGGTAATATTCCATCAATTCTTGTTGCACTTGTCCTGATCGGTTTTTCAAATAGCTTCGGTATACCGCTTCTTACAAGCTATTTTACCGAGCTTTCGGATGTGGAACGGTATGGATATGACAGATCGTTTGGTGTTTACAGTCTCTTCGAAAACGGAGCACAGTCACTTGGCTCATTTGTACTTGGTTTTGTATATACTATGGGCATAAGAAAGGGTATGTTTGTGGTTCAGATTATAATAACCGTGCTTGCCTTGATATTTTTATTTACCTCAGCAGCAGAGGTTAAAAAGAAGGCTAAAAACAAAGAGGCTAATGAACAAGGCTGATAAACCTTAATATGAAATAGAGTAAAGATATTTAATTAAAAAAATAAATTCAAGTTATAAAGCAATTTTATAAAAAGGAGACTATATCCGTATGGGTGATATGCATACAAAAAGACGTAAGGTTTCAAAGAAAAAAAAGCTTGAAAAAAGACTTATCGCACTTGTTGTGATAATGATGCTTTTTTTGTCTGTACTTTTATTGAGTGGTGCGACAATTCTAAACTGGATAGTAAATAAAAATTTTTATAATGATAAAACTCTTCAGATTGCCGGCACCGCATCCGAGATGACAGATGAGGTATATCTTATGCAATTATATGAGGCTGTTTCTACGGATGAATTCGCTGATATCTCAAGAAAAGCAAGGGAAAGCGAAAATTTTGAGCTTATAAAAAACTGGCTTGATGAAAAAGGCATGCTTGATGGCTTCAATCATGAGATTGATAAGCTTAATATGCTTTGGGATAATATGTCAGCCGAATATATATACATTCAGGTAATAAAGGATGGAAATTGTATAACCCTGCTTGATCCTGATAATCCTTATAATTCACTTGGAGTTGTAGAAGGTCTTGAGGGTGGTGCCTTTGAAAAAATAAGCGGCAACGTAGAGGTTGAGCCTATCAGATCAAAGACTAAGTATGGTTGGCTTTCTACAGGCGGTGAGCCGGTTTATAGTGAATCAGGTGAAGCATTTGCAATTGCTTTTTGCGATCTTGATGTTACCAATATGGTTAAGACAACAATAAGATTTGTAATTATAGATGCTGTTATCAGTATTACCATGTTGGCTATAGTTGTTGCGGTTATGTCCGTAAATATCAAGAAAAGCGTTACATCACCTATCGAACAGCTGACGGATGCTGTTGACAGCTTTGGTACAAATGAGGAGGAATATACAAAGGATAAGATTGTTACACTTGATATACATACCGGGGATGAGATTGAAGAGCTTTATAATGCAACCAGATTTATGCAGGGCAGTCTTATAGATTATATGGATAACCTTACGGCGGTAACAGCCGAAAAGGAGAGAATAGGTGCAGAGCTTGACGTAGCAACACGTATCCAGGCAAGCATGCTTCCAAGAATCTATCCGGCATTCCCTGATAGAGATGAATTTGATATATATGCATCCATGGATCCTGCTAAAGAAGTCGGTGGAGACTTTTATGATTATTTCTTAATTGATGAGGATCATCTCGGACTTGTGGTCGCAGATGTTTCCGGAAAGGGAATTCCTGCATCGCTGTTTATGATGATGAGCAAGATTATTATATCAAATTATGCACAGATGGGGCTTTCTCCTGCCGAGGTTTTGGAAAAAACCAATGACAGCATATGCGATGGCAACGATGAGGATATGTTTGTAACTGTATGGTTTGGAATACTTGAGATATCAACCGGACATGTTGTAGCAGGAAACGCTGGTCATGAATATCCTATGATACGAGGTAAAAACGGAGATTTTACGGTATTTGAGGACAGTCACGATTTTGTAATCGGAGGTATGGCGTGTATGCCTTATTCTCAATATGAATTTGATATCGAAAAGGGCGGAACGCTCTTCTTATATACCGATGGATGTCCTGAAGCAACCGATGCCCATGATGAGCTTTTCGGTATGGAACGTATGCTAGAGGCATTAAATAAAGAACCTGACGCAGAGCCTAAGAAGCTTTTGGAAAATATGAGAAGTGCGGTAGACGAATTTGTCGGTGAAGCACCACAGTTTGATGATTTGACTATGATGGCTGTAAAGCTTTATTAAAATATTTAATTAAAATTGTTTGAGTGAAAATAATTCAGGTTAAAATAATGATTTATATGCAATTGAGAGGAGGAATTGTATGAGTAAAAAAGAGCAACTCGATATTGAAGCCCTTGTGGAAAATCTTCCGCAGGTTTTGGAATTTGTGGATGAAAAGCTTGAGGCAAAGGATTGTCCGATGGCTGTTAAAATTCAGATTGACATAGCGGTAGAGGAGATATTTGTAAATATCGCAAGCTATGCATATAATCCTGAGACAGGCCCGGCTATTATAGAGGTAGAAGTAATAGATGAGCCACTTTCAGTAGAGCTTACATTTATAGATAAAGGAGTTCAATATGATCCTCTTGCAAAGGAAGACCCTGATATTACCCTATCTGCCGAGGAAAGAGGTATAGGCGGTCTCGGTATATTTATGGTAAAGCAGTCTATGGACAATGTGGAGTATGAATATAAAAACGGTAAAAATATTTTAACGATAAAAAAGAATTTTTAGTTAGTTTCTTTTTGATATATTTTAAAAGCATTCGTTGCGGAGGAGCTTAACCAATGATTTTTTTGAAACATTATCAGACTGATATGATGCTGGTACTTATAGGCGCTTTGGGGCTTGTTACGATTTTAATAATTTTAACCAAAACCCTTTCCAAAAGCAAAAGACGTGATTTATTGTTTATGAGTTTATGCTCTATGCTTATTCTTTTAGCCGATATAGAAGCATACAGATATAGAGGTAATGAGAGTGTGGCAGGCTTTTGGATGGTGCGTATATGTAATTTTCTTTTGTTTTTTCTTCTATTGTTATATATTTATGCTTTTAATATGTATATTATGGATGCCCTTTTCGACGAGGAGAAAAATAAAAAAATACCTTTGGGCTTGATTGTTTCAAAAATAATCATATTGATAGGTGCTTTACTTGTTATAATATCGCAATTTACAGGCTTATATTATACATTTGATGAGCATAACAGGTATCAGAGGTCGCAGGGCTTTGTAATCGGTTATATATTTCCGATTGCTGTTTTGATAATTCAATTATTTACGATAGTAAAACATCGCAAGGCATTAAGCAGGGGTATTTACATATCACTTTTGATTTTTACGATTATGCCGCTTTTGGCATCGGTGGCACAGGCATTTGCCTACGGACTTTCTCTTATCAATATGACTATGGTCTGGATGGTAATAATCCTATATTTCTTTGCTGTGGTTGATATGAATAAAAAGGTAGAACAGGCAAGAAAGCTTGAGATGGATTATCTCATAAAAGAAAAAGGTCAGCTGCGTGAATTCTTAAAGCAGGTATCACTGGCGTTTGCAAAAACCATTGATATGAAGGATGAGTATACAAACGGTCACTCTTTTCGTGTTGCAAAGTATACTGCGGAGTTATCAAAGGAGCTTGGATATGATGCTGATACTGTTGAAAGATTTGCCTATGTTGCGCTTTTACATGATATCGGTAAAATCGGAATTCCCGATGAGATATTAAATAAACCGGAACAACTTACAGATGAGGAATTCGGTATAATTAAATCCCATACAACTCTTGGATATAATGTACTTAAGGATATTTCTATGATTCCGGAAATAGCGGACGGAGCCGGATATCATCATGAAAGACCGGATGGAAAGGGTTATCCAAACGGACTTAAGGAGGATGAAATACCGCGTGTTGCACAGATTATCGCCGTTGCGGATACCTTTGATGCTATGTACAGTGACCGTAAATACAGAAAGAGGATGAATTTTGAAAAGGCGGTTTCAATCATAAAGGAAGGTTCGGGAACGCAGCTAAAGGCTGATGTGGTAGATGCTTTTTTACGGTTGGTTGATAAGGGTATGCTTAAGGCACCGGATGATGATGGTGAAGGCAGTATGACGGAAATTAATAATATTAAGGAATAAAGTATTTTATTTGTGAATTAATATGATTTATAATTATAAATTAATATGATATGTTGACTATATGGTAGGAGATGGATATGAATACAGATATTATTAATGTAAACAGCAACGGTGAAGGTAAAGAGCAGGCACTTGATGCGGTTATTGGATTTGCAAGGGATTTGGGACTTGATAGAAAAAGCTCATTAAGACTGAGACTTCTTGCTGAAGAAGCACTTGGAATGGTTAATTCCATAACAGGCGATTTTAATGCCAAATTCTGGCTTGAAAGTAAGGATGATAATGTATGTCTTATACATCTTATAGCATCTGCAAGGATGAATGCTGAAAAAAAGAATGAGTTTATTAAGACCTCATCTGATAAGAAAAATTCTGCTGCAAAGGGTGTTATGGGTAAGATAAGGGAGATTATCGAAAATGGTCTTTATAACCTTGATTCTGTAAGTGGTAAGGTGGTTAATTACGGAAACAGGATTTTTATGTATGGTACTTCAGGAAAGGTTGATATGGAAAATTTTGCTATGGATTCATGCATCAGTGTGTGGTCTATGGAAAAATACAAAAAAAGCCTTGATGAAGCTAAAAATGATGATGAGATAGCAGAAGAAGCCTGGGATGAGTTGGAAAAATCTATAGTTGCCAATCTTGCAGATGATATAAAGGTCGGGATAAGCGGTGATAAGGTTGAACTTTTGATTGAAAAAAAATTTTAGACTATAAAGAATTCATCATATATAATGGGAAGAATTAAAATTGGGAGAATATATAGCATGAAGGTGATAGAGGTTGAAGCCGTTAAAGACAATCTTGAAAAAATAATTGACTTTATAAAAGATGAGCTTTCTGATTTCGATTGTCCTTCTAAAACAATTATGAAAATTAGACTTGCTGTTGAAGAAATATTTGTCAATATTGCAAGCTATGCTTATTCTGAAAAATCAGGAAATGTTACTATAGGTGTTGATATTGTCAACAATCCTAAAGCTGTTGTTATTACATTTACTGATAATGGAAAAAAATTCAACCCATTATTAAAGGAAGACCCAAGGCTTGATATTCCGATTGAGGATAGAAAAGAAGGCGGACTTGGAATATATCTTGTAAAAAACAGCATGGATGAATATGCTTATAATTATAAAAAAAATCAAAATAATTTAATTATAAAAAAATTCTTATAATTAACGGAGGATTAAATAATGCTTAATATAATTGATAAACGAGAAAATGACAAACTAATTATAAAGATTGAGGGGACGCTTGATACGCTGACTGCACCGGAGTTTAAAGCAAAGCTAAAAGTTGCACTTTCCGGTATAACGAGTCTTGTAATAGATATGGAAAAGCTTGAGTACATTTCAAGCGATGGCCTTCGGGTTTTGGTATTTGCACAAAAGACTATGAGTAAGCAGGGCAGTATGATTGTAAAAAATGTCTCGGAGGATATTATGGAGATATTTGAAATCACTAATTTTAGTGATTTTTTAACTATAGAGTAAAAATATGTATAAATATACGTTAATAGTTGATAATTAGAAAAAAATATATTGGCATTTTTAAGCTGAATAAGAAATATAGATGGCAGTTTATATCACGGAGAAACAGAATGAGTAAGATACATAAAAAATCAGTCAGGGAAATGAATAAAATTGAGAGAAAAAAGAATTCTCTTGCTGCTAAGGTTTTTAATGCATCAGCAGTTCATTCTCTTATATTGGGACTAATATGCTTTGTAATCGGTCTTGGTATGTATATGAATGCATCCATGCAGGAGACAATGAAAGAAGCATATGATAATGCATATGAAAGTCTTGAATCTTTAAAAAAAGAGGTTGACCCGGGAAAATATTCAAAAAGGACAATGGAGATATATAAAGAGCATAGTAATGAGAAAGCAGATGAGTCTTACTATGCTTATTTTGATGAAATAAATAACGATGAGGATTATCAGCGTATGCTGGAAATTTTACGCAGTGAAAGAACTGATGAAATGTCTGATTTCTTTTTTGCCGTAGCAGACGAAAAAAAAGGAAAACTTGTTATAGTTGCGGATACAGATCCAAGACCTGACCATGTCTATCCTATCGGTAGACAAAGAAGTGTTCCCGGATGGTTTCAGAGGTATTTTTTTAAGCGTGGTAACGGGACGTTCCCAAGAACCTATTATTTCCTCCCTAACAGGGGTGTAATATGTGTAAGCGGAGCTTATATAAGTGAAGGTGATCCGTCGGCAGGCTTCTTGTTTGTGGTAGTGCGTGCGTCAGATGCGTTAAACGGTGTTTGGAAATTTGTGGTTCAGTATATCGTGGCTATTTTATTTGCCATACTTGTTATGGGACGTGTTATGGCAAAACGTATGGAAAAAACTCTTGTTAAGCCGATTAACGATATAGCCAAAGCAGCTAAGGCATATGCAACGGATAAACAGGATGGTAAGCTTGATACAGAACATTTTTCTTTACTTAGCATTAAGACAGGTGATGAGATAGAAAACTTAAGTCTTGTAATGTCAGACATGGAAAAGGACCTTGCAGAGCATGAGAAAAATCTGACACGGATTATTGCAGAAAAGGAACGTATAAGTACGGAGCTTTCTGTGGCTGCAAAAATCCAGTCGGATATGCTTCCGGGCACATTTCCTGCATTTCCTGACAGAAAGGAATTTGATATATATGCCACTATGGATCCTGCAAAGGAGGTTGGCGGCGATTTTTATGATTTCTTTTTAATAGATAAAGATCATTTATGCATGATTATGGCGGATGTTTCGGGTAAGGGAGTTCCTGCGGCACTTTTTATGATGGCTGCAAAGATTATGCTTGACAATAATGCTATGGCAGGTAAGTCGCCGGCTCAGATACTATTTGATACCAATAATATGATATGCGCAAATAACCAAGAGGATATGTTTGTTACGGTATGGCTTGGCATACTTGAGATTTCGACAGGAAAGCTTACTGCGGCCAATGCCGGACATGAATTTCCTATTTTTAAAAGGTCTGACGGCGGTTATGAGATTTATCAGGATAAGCATGGTTTTGTAATTGGACTTATGGAGGGCGCAAAATATAATGAATATGAGATAATGATGACACCCGGAGCAAAGATATTCTTATACACAGACGGTATACCGGAGGCAAAGGATGCTGCCGGCAATATGTTTGGTATGGGTAGACTTGTTGCATCGCTTAATAAGGATATAGAAATATCTGCTGAACAAACAATAAAGGATGTTCGTTTTACGGTTGACAAGCATGTTAAAGATACGGTTCAGTTCGATGATCTTACTATGCTTTGTATGGAGTATAAGGGTAAATAATAAATGTCTTCCGGTTGACGTATGAAGCAAGAGATGGTGAAGATGGAAATTGTAAGGATTAATAATAAAATTGAATACAAGCGTATAAAGTCTCTATATCTTGAGGCTTTTCCAAAGGTTGAGAGAGCTCCTTTTTTACTTTTAAAAAGAAGAGCAAAAAAGAATAAAGCGGATGTTTTAAATTTTGTGGATAATGGAGAGTGGCTTGGATTTGCATATGTAATATCCGATGAATATCTGGCATATCTGTTTTATTTTGCAATTGATAGTAGGTTTAGGGGCAAAGGCTATGGCTCTGAAGCAATCAGAAGGATTATGGATTATTATAAAGAAAAAAAGCTTTTCCTTGCTTTGGAGGACTGGAGAGATGCATCCGACAATCCGGATCAGCGAAATCGTAGGCATATGTTTTATAAAAAAAACGGCTTAAAGGTTTTACCTTACAGGCTTAAAGAGGCTGGCATGATTTATGCAATGATGGGAGCGTGTGAAAGGATTGAACCAAATGAATATAAGGCGATGATTAACGGCTGGCTCGGCTGGCCGCTTAAATTGATGGATGATATGAAAATTATAATAGAATAATTGGTTTATTATAGAAGTTTTTGACAATATAAATAATAATTTACTGATTTGACACATCTAAAAAAAATAATAATATTCACTCAGATAAAGGAGGATAATATATTATGAGTAAAGTATTGGTAGCATTTTTTTCAGCTACAGGAACAACCGGTATGGCGGCAACAAGTCTCGCAAAGTCTATAGGAGCAGATTTATATGAGATAGTCCCGGAGGTTGCTTATACGAATTATGACTTGGACTGGAGAAATGAACAGTCTCGCAGTTCGGTTGAGATGAAGGATAAGATGAACTCAAGACCGGCAATCGGTGGTGAGCCTGTGAAAGATATGGCTCAGTATGATACTATATTTGTTGCTTATCCTATATGGTGGTATACTGCACCAACCATCATAAATTCATTTCTTGAGAGCTATGATTTATCAGGTAAGAATATAGTTCTCTTTGCTACTTCTGGTAGTACAGGCTTTGGTAGTTCTGTAGAAGACCTTGAGGGAAGCGCAAGAGGTGCATATATCAGAGAAGGTTCTATGCTTAATGGAATTAGCTCTGAAGATGAGCTTAAGAAGATTGCAGAAAAGTTTTTATAAGAATAAATTAAAAAATTTATGATAGCCTTATAGTAATATGGAGGATAGGAACATGACTTTATTTGTAAATGCTTGCGTTCGCAAGGAGTCAAGAACGCTTAGAATAGCAAAGCAACTATTAGATACCTTTGATGATGAGAAACAAGAGGTTAGGCTTGAGGATATCGATTTCCCAGTAGTCAATGAGGAGTTTATAAATCGTCGCGAGATGTTAAAGAATGCAGGCGATTATAATGATTCTATGTTTAAGCTTGCAAAAGATTTTGCGAGTGCTGATGTAATAGTTATTGCGGCTCCGTACTATGACCTATCATTTCCGGCTATGCTTAAGCAATACTTTGAACAAATAAATGTATTAGGACTTACCTTTACTTATTCTGAAACAGGCACTCCGGAGGGACTATGCAAAGCAAGAAAACTGTATTATGTCACCACTGCAGGTGGTTTTATTATTTCAGATGATTTGGGGTATGGATATGTTAAGGCGCTTGCGGAAACATTCTATGGGATAAAAGAGGTTCATCAGATTAAAGCTGAAGGGCTTGATATTATAGGTGCAGATGTAGAAAAGATTTTGAGTAATGCTATTGATATATGAAATGAAGGATAAAGCGATTACATATAATCAGATAATATTTGGGTTGTCTTATAGGTAAAAAATGAAGATGAGCTAATAGAAGTTGTCGAAGATTACCTATAAGCTTGTGTGATAGGAGATATTTTATAGGTAAAAGTCGGAAGCTGACAAATGAAAATAGTTGAGAATTACCTATAAGCTTGTGTGTTAGGAGCTACCTTATAGGTAAATTGAGAAACTGGTTTAGAAATTTGATTGATAAATTACCTATAAGCTTGTATGTAAACAGGCAGCTTATAGGTAAAAGTATAAATGAATGAAAAAAATGACTTGATAATTACCTATAAGATGATGTAATGGTGAGGTACTTATAGGTAAATGTAGAACATAATTACCTGTTAAAGTGTAGATATGGGGATATTTATAGGTAAAATAGAACTAAATTAATGGATGGAGGAGATTGGTATGAGAAAGAACAATATGAAGATTGATGAAAAGTATTTTAATATTGAAAAAATAGAGTATGAACTTCTGGAAATAGAGCAATTGATAAATGAATTACAAGTTTATTTAAATGAATCAATTGAAGGAACACTTAGGGTGACGCATAATCATGGAAGTGTTCAGTTTTACCATAATAAGAAAAAAGGAGATACTAAAGGCGAATATATAAGGAAAAAGGATGAGAATATTGCTGTCAGGCTTGCGCAACAAGATTACGATAGAAAATTTATACAATATTTAATGAATAAAAGAACGATGCTAAAAAATCTATTGGATTCCATAAAAGAAATAAGTGATAAAAAAATTGATGATATGAATATATATAATAGCTTATCGGTTGATAGAAAGATGCTTGTTGACTCTCACATTATTGATGATATTACATATAAAGAAGCGTGGATTAAGGATAATTATTTGGGTAAGGGATTCACAGAAAATGATCCTGAAATAATAACTGAAAAAGGAGAGAGAGTTCGTTCAAAATCAGAGAAGCTTATTGCAGATAAACTATATATGATGGATATACCATATAGATATGAATGTCCTATAACTTTACGTGGTATAGGTAAAATATATCCTGATTTCACAATTCTTAAAGTGGAAAGCAGAAAAGAGGTGATTTTGGAGCATTTCGGAATGATGGATAATCCGGATTACAGTGATAAGGCGATAAAGAAAATAAACACGTTTGAAAAAAACGGATATAATATGGGTGATAATTTGTTATGTACCTTTGAGACATCAAAAACACCTATTAATATGAAGAATGTAGAGAAAATGATTATGAATTGTTTTAAATAAGGACTATAAAAATAAAGGAGGAAATAAAAATGTCAAAAGTATTAGTAGCTTATTTTTCCGCATCAGGAAAAACGAGGGCAGCAGCAACAAGGCTTGCAAAATCAATAGGGGCGGATGTGTATGAGATAGTACCGGAGGTGCCTTATACAAATGAAGACCTTGACTGGAGAAATGAGAAATCAAGAAGTTCAGTGGAGATGAAGGATAAGAAAAACTCAAGACCTGCTATTGGAAGTGTACCTATAGAAAATATAGGTCAGTATGATACTGTTTTTGTAGCATATCCTATATGGTGGTATACTGCACCGACCATAGTAAATACATTTCTTGAAAGCTATGACCTTTCGGGTAAAAATATAGTGCTGTTTGCTACATCGGGAAGTACAGATTTAGGTAGTTCGGTAGAAGATTTACAGGGAAGTGCTGCCGGTGTACATATCAGGGAAGGTGCTATGTTAAACGGAGTAAGTTCAGAGGAAGAGTTTAAGAAGATAGCTGAAAAGTTTGTGTAAAGCACAAAAGATATTCTTTTTGATGGAGGACTTTGAGATGAAGCTAAAGCTATACATGTTTGAAACATGTCCGTATTGCCGCAAGGTAATAAATGAGATCGAATCAAGTGGTCGTACAGACATCGAGTATCATAACATTCACAAGAACGAGGAAGATAGGTTGGAACTTATAAGAGTAGGTGGTAAACAGCAGGTTCCATGCTTGTTTATAGATGGTAAGCCTATGTATGAGAGTGATGATATAGTGGACTGGCTTAAGGCTAATCCACAGTAGAGGTGTTAGGTTTGAATCAGATAATAATACATGTGGATATGGATGCGTTTTATGCATCTGTTGAAATAAGAGACAATCCGACACTTAAGGGTAAGCCGCTTATAATAGGTTCAATGCCAAATGAAAGAGGAGTAGTTGCAACCTGCAGTTATGAGGCGAGAAGATTCGGTGTTCATTCTGGAATGAATATTAAGGAAGCATATAGATTATGTCCGAGCGGTATATATATGCATCCTAATTTTGATAAATATAAAAAGGTTTCATTAAAGCTGCATGATATATGGAATACGTATTCCACAGCTTCGGAATATATAGCACTTGATGAGGCATATCTTGATGTTACTGAAAAAGCAATAGATTGGGATGGAGCAAGAAAGATAGCAGAAACAATTAAGAGAAGAACGGGAGATGAGGTAGGACTTACATGCTCTGTTGGAGTTGCTTATTCTAAGACTGCTGCAAAAACCGCAAGTGAAGAGAAAAAACCTGATGGTTATTTTGAGATACTTGATGCAGATGAGTTTGTGAATTTGCTGAGTGATAGAGATGTTCAGGCTTTATATACAGTAGGACCAAAGACTGCTGAAAAGCTTAAAGCTCATGGTATTTTTACTGTGCGTGATATAAGAAGTAATCAGGAAACTGTTAAACATTTACTTGGTAAACAGGGTGTATGGATTACAGAAATAGCAAATGGTATAGATAACAGGAAGGTTATACCTTACAGACCTGAAGATGCTAAATCAATAAGCCGTGAGCTTACATTTCAAGAGGACGTATCTGATTTTGATTTCGTAAAAGAAGTTATGTTGCTCCTTGCTATGAGTGTTGAGGAAAGAGCAAAAAGAGTAGGTCTACATGGGAAAGGTGTGTCTATCAAGATTACATATTATGATATGAGAAGTGTTACCAGATCTAAGAGTCCGGTGAGGTGTGAATCAGCGATAGAAATATATAATGAAGCTGTACAGCTTCTTGCTCAAGTAGATAGCGAAAGAATTCGTCTGATAGGAGTTGGAATTTATAACCTATATGGCAATGTAGGACGTCAGCTCTCATTTGAAGATATATTTGATGAATTTAAGCTGTCATATGATAAAGAGTTGAATGAAAAGTTAGAAGAAATCGGTAAAAGATATGACTTGGATTTTATAGGAAATAAAGTTCAATTATACAATCTGGAAACGCTTCACAGAACAGTAGAATATATGAGAAAGCATAGATAAGGAATACAATCGGTTGGTGTTGACTTATGTAAGGGATGGGAAGAAAAAATGAGGAATTGTAAATATATTTTATAGAGGTAGTGATTATGAAGGTAGCGTTGGCCCAAATGAATATGTCTTTAGATGTTCAAAAGAATTATGGTAAAACTTTACAGCTAATAAAAATTGCAGCAAGTAAGGGAGCAAAGCTAATCTGTTTTCCTGAAATACAGCTTTCCCCGTTCTTTCCACAGTATCAGGATTCAGATGTAAGTAATTATGTGATGACAGAGGATAGCAATTATGTAAAGGGCATATGTGAGGCTTGTAAGAAGTATGGGATTTTTGCATCGCCTAACCTTTATATTGAGGAGAACGGACAAAAATATGATATGAGTTTTCTGATAGATGATCAGGGAAAGATTATAGGCAGACAGAAGATGGTACATGTAGCAGAGTGTGAGCAGTTCTATGAACAGAGTTACTATACACCTTCCGAAGAGGGATTCAAGGTATTTGATACCAAATTAGGTAAGATAGGAATTGTTGTATGCTTTGACAGGCATTACACGGAAAGCATTAGAACAGAGGCACTTCGAGGAGCAGAGCTTATCATTATTCCTACAGCAAATACTGTAAATGAGCCATCAGAATTATTTAGATGGGAAGTTAGAGTTCAGGCACTCCAAAACAGTGTCAATATAGCTATGTGTAACAGAGTGGGTTCTGAAAATCATATGACTTTTTCGGGGGATTCGATTATATGCAACTACGAGGGAGACATATTGGCCTTAGCCGGAATGGATGAAGAATTACTCATAGGAGATGTTGAAATATCATCGGCATCAGTGATAAGAAAATCAAAACCATATACGTCTCTTAGAAGGAAAGATATGTATGAATAATAACAAATGATATTGTTATGAATTTCAAATTTCTTGAATATTTCAAAAATGTGTAAAAAATATTATACAAATGACAAAAAATGTGATAGTCTATATAAGACTAACTATGTATAGTAGGTTAGTACGCTCTTTTTTATTTTGGATTGATTTACGCTATATATTTAGGAGATTTTACATATGAGTGAAGAGGCAGAAGGATTGGAAAATTTTGCGAATAATAACATACAGATTATTGTTTCCGATGACGTCATGGAAGCATTTCTTTTGCTGAGACAACCTGAGGATAATTCACCAGGTTATACAATGGAAGAAGTAATGAATGTCATTACTGCGAACGGCATTAAGGGTGAGATTGATAAGAAGATGATTCAGTCTATGATTAACGATGGTATTTATGATATCAAACAGTTAATTGCAAAAGGTCATCCGATGAGAAATGGTATTGATGCTTTTTTTGAATATTTCTTTCATGAACAGGATAAAGAAGGCAAACCGAGGATTCTTGATGACGGATCTGTAGATTATACCAGTGTTCATACAGTTGGTACAGTATCGGAAGGAGATTTGATTGCTAAGTATCATCCGTCTGTACCGGGACATTTTGGGTATAATGTAAGAGGTGAACTTTTAAAGCCGGAGCAGCCAAGGGCATATCCCGTACCACAGCTTATGGGTGTTAGATATGATCAGGACACTTATTCTTATTATGCGACACTGGATGGAAAGGTTGAGGCAACATTTTCCAGAATTGTTGTAGAAGGTACTTTGGAGATAAAGAAGACGGTCAGCATAGCCTATGGAAATATTTGCTTTATCGGTGACGTAGATATAAAAGGAGACGTTGATTCCGGTGTTGAAATCTACGCCACAGGAAGTGTTAAGATAAAAGGAACCGTACAGGGATCAAGTATTGTGGCTGGTGAGAATGTTACAATAGGTGGTGGAATAATCGGTAAGAAGGATACGCATATTAACTGTGGTGGAAATCTAACAGTAGGATTTATGCAGAATGTGAGTGTTCAGGCTGGCGGTGATGTTACGACAAGCTCAACATTTGGATGTGATATTTATTGTGGGGGGAAACTCAAAACTTCCGGATCAAAAGGAAGTATTTACGCCGGAAATATATATAGTATGCATGGCATAGATGGTCACGTGTTCGGAAATGAAAAAGGAATCTTAACTTATGTTTCTGCCGGCAAAAGAAGTGAGCTTTTGACGGACAGGATGTCGCTCTTAAAAGAGGTTGAGGAGCTAAATGGCAAGAGTCAGGGAATTAACAGCCGTGAGCTTATGTTATCAAGAAAGATGAAGGAAGCGCCGTCTTCAGTGGTTGAGAATGCTTTACACGTCATAAGAAAAGATAAGGCGAGGATTTTAGCTGAGAAGAAGCAAAAGGAAGAAGTGTTAAATGCCATTAATCGTCTTTTTGCCGGAGAAAGTTTCGTTGCCGCCATTAAAGGAACTAAATTTTATAGAGGTGTCACCGTTTCCATAGATATGAAAGAAATGGATATTGATAGAGATATGAATCGTGTTACTTTTAAGAGAAACGAAGACGGAATATATGTAATATAACGAGCAAAGCGACGGGGCATGCTTGCATGCAACGGCATTTTGCGAGTAACAGAATCGAGCCGAAAGGCGAGATATGTAATATAAGGATTAAGTTATGAGTAAGAAAGACACAGAAGAATTTGAACAGGAAAAAACCTTAGGAAACGCTATTTCGGGTAAACGTAACAAATTAATTATTTCATTAGTATTTATGGTGCTATTTTTTACCTTGATTTTATCTATCGTTATTTCTACAAGAGCTATCGCTTCAGGTGGAAAGAACAATATGAAGAGCGAGGTAAATGGTTATATCTACGAATTAGATACATGGATTAGTGAACAAAAGGGTTTAATGGATATATCAGTAAATAATATTCATTCTAATTCATCTATGCTTGAGAATTATGATGAGACCGTAAAATGGCTGGATGAAATAGATGAACTCAATGAGGATGTGGCATCGGCGTATATTGTTTTGCCGGATGAGGCGCACAGCTTAATAGTAAGCGGTGGATGGCAGCCGGATGACAATTTCAATGTTGAGGAAAGACATTGGTATATTGATACAATTGATGAAGATAATGAAAGTGGTTTTAATATTTCGGCGCCGTATCTTGATGCGTATACCGGAGAATATTGCTTTACCTTTTCAGAACGCATATATAATTCACAAGGTGAGTATCTTGGAATATTCTGTATTGACTTTTATCTGGATAGGATTACACGTATAATCAATAACACAGATAAGGCTGAAGGTTATGTATTTCTGATTGATAATGAAGGATATATTATTCGTCATCCGAATAAGCAATACACATTCAGTGATATTGGTAAAAAATCTGTAGATGAAGTCAATGAATATGAAGATGTATTAAAGAGCACCAGACCAATTAAAATCAATGATTATGACGGAAAGAAGAAAGTTGCCTATGCTGCTTTGGATGAGACATCAGGATTTTATATAGTAAGTGTAAAAAATTGGAACTTCATATACGGAAATGCCGTAAAATATGACATTTTATTCTTAGTATTATTTGGCTTTTGTATAGTTATAATCCTGTATTTGATATATAGGTTAATCAGGTGGTCTAATCGAGCAAATAAGATTCTTCAGGAGTCCGTAGAGGATGCAGTCAGAGCAGGAGAAGCAAAGACAGAATTTTTAGCACATATGTCACACGAGATAAGAACTCCGATAAATGCTGTGCTTGGTATGGATGAGATGATTTTACGCGACAGCAACGAAGAGGTCATCAAAGGATATGCGGATGATATACGATCAGCGGGAAATTCATTACTTCTTATTGTAAATGATATTTTGGATATGTCTAAGATTGAATCGGGTAAGCTTACTATCGTTCCTGTAAAATACGATACATCAAGTATGTTCTATGACCTTATTAATATGATTAGATTTCGTGCCGATGCTAAGAGACTTGAATTTGTGGTTGAGATTGACGAGAAGATTCCTTCAGTTCTTCGTGGAGACGAGGTAAGAGTAAAACAGGTTATTACCAATATATTAACAAATGCTGTTAAATATACACACGAGGGCACAATATGGCTCAGAGTACGTGGTAATCAGAATTATAATACGGAGAAGCTTTACGTTGAGGTAGAGGACACAGGAATTGGAATAAAGGAAGAGGATTTGTCCAAGCTTTTCTCTGCATTTGAGCGTATCGATGAGAAGCATAATCGTAATATTGAAGGTACAGGTCTTGGAATGCATATCACACAGAGGCTCCTTAAGCTTATGGGGAGCAGTCTGCATGTGGAAAGCGAATACGGCAAGGGAAGCAAGTTTTATTTTGAAATAGAACAGGAAATAGTTGATAAAAAGCCTATCGGCAAATTTGAAGAGCGTGTCAACGGTTCTATCAAAGAATACGAATTTAAGCAGTTATTCTATGCACCGAATGCGCGTGTACTTGTGGTAGATGATAATGAACTTAATTTAAAGGTATTTGTAAGCCTGCTCAAGCATACAGGTGTAAAGATTACTACTGCGTCATCAGGTCAGGAGTGTCTTGATTTAACAGCAGCTAATTATTATGATATTATATTCTTAGATCATATGATGCCCGAGATGGATGGTATAGAAACTCTGCATCTTATGAAAGAGAATTTACAGGGACCGAATAAGAGAACTCCGGTATATGTACTTACTGCAAATGCAGTAACCGGTGCAAAAGAGATGTATATGAGTGAAGGTTTTACCGGATTCTTATCAAAGCCAATTGATGCAGACAGGTTAGAGCGGGTTATCGTCGATAATCTGGCTAAGAATCTTTTGGAACCGATTCCGGAGGATCATGTGCATAAAGCTGATGCTCAGAGTGAGGGAAACGGCGATATTGCAGAGAAAGGGGTAATCAGCATGGAAGATTTTCCTATGATAGGTGGTATTGACTGGAAGTATGCTATGTCACATCTTAACAGTGAAGAATTGGTAATTACTACTACCAAGGAATTCTTAAGCCTTTTACCTTCTAATCTGAAAAAGCTTGATACAGCTTATGATCAGGTCTGTGATGGTGGAGTTTGTGACGATTATCGTATTCAGGTTCACAGTATGAAGAGTGTAGCTGCCACCTTGGGTATTATTCCTGTTGCAGGTATGGCAAATGTTCTTGAATATGCAGCAAGAGATGAGAAAATAGATGATATAAAGGCAATGCATCCTGTATTTAAGCGCGTATATACTGAGTATGGCAATCAGCTTTCGGAGGCATTTTCTAACGAAGAAGAGGGTATACTTGAGATAGATAATGCAGATGAAGTTAAGGAAAAGCTCAAACTTCTTAAGGAAAGTATGGAAGATTTGGATATTGATACTGCAGATGCTATTATAGAAGAGCTTATTAAGTTTAAGTACACACCTGAGCAGGAATCTGTAATGAAGGAATTGGAAGCTGCCGTTACCTCATTAGAGAGTGAAGAGGTTGCAAGACTTGCAGATAATTTGATTGAAAGCTTATAAACGAAAGGTAGGAAGCAGATATGGATAAGATAGTGCTTATCGGAAGAAGCGTCGGTACATTTAATGAAATACATAGTTTTTTATCAACTCATTATGATGTCACGGTTTGTCCGGACAGTTCACCGTCTCTTGGTGCTTTGGTAAGAAGTGTCAATCCGGACCTTGTTATAGTTCATCTTATTCCGACGGCAGTTGAAAAGTACACGGCAATTTTATGGGAACTTTTCTCTGATTTTAAGAAAATTCCGGTAATAACTATCGGAACTGAGAATGAAAGAGCAAACTATGATATTTTCTATTATGATAATCATTTTGAGAATCTTTTAAAGCCTTTTGACAGCCGTAAACTGATGGAGGTCTGCGAAAGAAGAATCAATGAGAAGAATGGTGTAAATACAGTTTATGCAGCCGGTACAGCTGCGTCAGCTAATGCGACGGTATCCGGGACTGCCGGATACGCAGCGGCTTCGTCCGATCAGACAGCAATTAATACAGGTATAGCAGATGATTTGTCAATGGGAACACCTTTTGCAGCAGCAGAGATAGGTGGTAAAAAGAAGGTGCTTGTAGTTGATGATGATCCGATTATGCTCCGCAATGTTAAAGCGATATTAGATAAGCAATACGAGGTAATGCTTGCTGTATCAGGCACAAAGGCATTGGCTTCCATAGCAAAGAAACGCCCCGATCTTATCTTTCTTGATTATGAGATGCCGGTTTGTAATGGCAAGCAGACATTAGAGATGATACGTGCTGATGAAGATATAAAAGATATTCCGGTTGTATTCTTAACAGGCGTCAGTGACGCAACACATATCAAAGAAGTGTTAGCTCTTAGACCTTCAGGATACATGTTAAAGCCTGTAAGTAAAGAGGATCTGCTTAAGAAGGCAGAGACGGTAATAGGGAAATAATATCCGTTTTAAATTGTTGAAATGATAATGAGGATAAGTATTATAATGATTTTTGCGGGAAGGATAGGTTTCAGAGCGACAGCTTATGCAGAGATAGGAGCGTGGACGGCAGCACTTCTTATGAATACGATTGTTTTTGTCAGAATTTTATCTGTAAGACTAAAGGGAACTATAGAATCAATAAAAGTATGAAAAAATATAACAACTGCCCCCTATGGAAAACCATAGGGGGCAGTTGTGCTATATGTTTTAGCTAAATAAACTTCTTACGTGTGAAACCTCTTCTTCGGTAGCTTTAGCCGCAGGAACATAATATTGGCGCTCTCTTGCAAGAGAGTAGATATTTTCCTGTGACATCTCGGCAGCGTTTCTGAACTGCTTTAAAGTGGTTTTAAGCTCCTTGTTCTCTGTCTGTGGTATCATATCAGCATATTTCTTTAATTCTGAGTTGATACTGTCTAAGGTATCGGCAACCATTGTTTTTTCTTCCATATTAATCTTCCTTTCTGATTTTAATTAATGAAGAAACTGCATAAGAGTCTGCTTGTTCTCATTTGATGAAGTTATGGCTTCCTGAAAGAAAGCTTTAATCTGTGGGTCAGTGGCTTCATTTGCATAAGCTGTCATCTTACAGCGGGTTGTTTCAAAACCCCCGATTAAATGACGGAGATTCTGTAACTCAAGTTCTGATAAATTACTCATAATTTAAACTCCTTTTTTTGTTTTTATGATGAAAGTATTACCAGTAATTGTAAAAGTTATACATCAATGTTATAGGTTTTGGCTATAACACGCTATCTTTTTTACGTATTAGACAGAATTTTCTTATGGTGCTATCATTTGCACATAGTCAACAAGTTAAATAATTGATTAAAATAAATGAAAGAGAGGAAATAATTATGGCAAAGAAAACAAGAGATCAAAGAGATTTTAAATTTGAGACAAAGCAGTTACATGTTGGACAAGAGGTACCTGATGCGGTTACTGACGCAAGAGCAGTACCTATATATCTGACATCATCATATGTATTCCACAACAGTCAGCATGCGGCAGACAGATTTGGATTAAGATATGCCGGTAATATCTACGGAAGATTAACCAATCCTACTCAGGGTACTTTTGAAGCGCGTATAGCAGCGCTTGAGGGTGGTGTAGCAGCATTGGCAGTCGGCTCAGGAGCAGCGGCACTTACATATGCCATTCAGGCAGTTGCTCATGCAGGCAATCATATAGTTGCAGCTAAGAATATATATGGTGGTACATATAACCTTTTGGCTCATACATTACCTGAATACGGAATTGATACAACCTTCGTAGACCCATTTGATTATGATGGTATCGAGGCTGCTATCAAGGATAATACAACAGCAATCGAGATTGAAACTCTCGGAAATCCTAATTCAGAAGTGGTTGATATCGAGAGAATAGCAAATATAGCTCACGCACATAAGATTCCTCTTATCGTTGACAATACATTTGCAACTCCTTATCTTGTTAGACCTATCGAGTATGGTGCTGATATAGTTGTTCATTCAGCTACTAAATTCATAGGCGGTCACGGTACTACAATCGGTGGTGTAATTGTAGACAGCGGTAAGTTTGACTGGATAGCAAGCGGTAAGCATCCATGGCTTATCGAGCCAAATGTATCTTACCATGGTGTAAGCTTTGCAAAGGATACTGCACCTGCAGCATTTGCTACATATATTAGAGCAATTCTTCTTCGTGATACAGGTTCAACACTTTCACCTGTACATGCATTTATTTTCTTACAGGGACTTGAGACTCTGTCACTCAGAGTAGAGCGTCATGTAGAGAATGCTCTTAAGGTTGTTCAGTATCTTAAGAATCAGCCATTGGTTGAGAAGGTTAATCATCCTTCTATTTCAGAGGATGCAGAGCAGCAGGAATTATACAAGAAATATTTCCCTAATGGCGGAGGTTCAATATTTACATTTGAAATTAAGGGCGATGCTAAGAAGGCTCAGGACTTCATCGACCAGCTGGAGCTTTTCTCACTCCTTGCAAATGTAGCAGATGTTAAGTCTTTAGCAATCCATCCTGCATCAACTACTCATTCAGAGTGTAATGAAGCTGAGCTTTTAGACCAGGGTATTAAGCCTAATACAATTCGTCTTTCAATCGGTACTGAGAATATCGATGATATAATCGAAGACCTTGATGAGGCTTTCAAGGCTATTTCGTAGAAATTTAGCGCAGTGAGTGGGCGGTCAGAGGGGATGGTATGCCTTAATTACCGGATATTCAGGCTCTATATGAAGTCTTCCGCTGACACGTTCGCACTCTATGTTTGACGTAGGTCTACTAACCTCATAAATCCTTCAGAAATAGAAATATGGAGATTTTTACATGAATGTAAATCTCCATATTTCTATTTCTTCTGCTTTATTCGCTAAGTAGACACGTCAAACAACGGTCAGCTTGAAGACTCATATAGCGCCCTCATATCTTGGCAATCAAGGCATACCCCTCTGACCGACACGCTATGCGTGTGTATACATATAATAAATGCTGTATGTTCTGTTAGTTATCAAAATTATGTAATTTACTATAATTATAAATTGTAAGAATATCATACAATCTCTGCAAATACACCATCCAATGATGCAATAAATGCCTTCTGTACCATATCAGCAGGGACTATCTCGCCATTGATTGTCAGATCCATAGTTGCACATGCATCTGCAACAAGCTTTACCCGATAGCCGTAATCCATTGCTGCTCTTACAGTAGTATCAACACACATATGAGTCATCATTCCGCAGACAATGAGTTCCTCTGCGCCAATACTCTTAAGATATTCATCAAGCTCTGTCTCAAGAAAACTGTTTGGATAGTGCTTTATTATAACTTTATCTTCGTCTTCGGGTTTTATTCTTTCGGATATCTGCGCACCAAATGTGCCTTCAAGAAAAAAATAATCATCTGGCGGATTAATATGTTGAATATAAACTATTTTGCGACCGATTTTTCTGCTTTCGTCAATCAATTGTTTAATCTTCTTTTCAGCTTTTAATGGATTATACAATTCATTTGTCCCTCCGGGAAAATAATCATTTTGAACATCAATTATTACTAAGACATCCCTCATTGTTTCTATCTCCTTTATACTTTAAACTCCAAATAGTTTAACTTTTAATATACTAACAACGACATTTTGTTTTGTCAAATTACAAATATACGAGTGATTGTCCAAGAGCTGTACTTACCACACCCATACTGCGCTAGACATTTATCTCATATACAAAAATGCGGAATCTTTTGTCGTCCTTTTGCATTATGTTACGACAGTCGATATCGGCAGTTAAAGTTATGCCGGCTATGGAAGACAGAAACATAATGTATTCTTCGGTAAGGTAGTAGAATATAAGTTTAATGTTTCTCGGACTTTTTATATATGAAGAAAATATATTATCAATCACAGGCTTCATAGTAGATATGGAGAATGGGCGAAAGAAAAAGAATGTGTCCGCATTGACAGGAATAATATAGCTTTCTGCACTTTTATTAATAAAATGAACCATATGCTTTTGGGCGAATTTATTCCTGTTCTTTATGGCGTCATTATAGAATCTTTTGACTTCCTCTATGCCGGTTATCTCAATATTGTCACATTTATCTGCAAGGTAAAACACAACTCTGCCTTTGCCGCAACCGAAATCTATGAGATGTACGGAATCATTTAACACACCGCTTTCAATGATTTTATCCAAAATGACATACGGCGTCGGCTGATACGGATAGCGGCTGTTGTTGGAATAGGATTCATCCCTGCCGATGGTATCTATCTGTAATAATTCATCTTGAAAAATCTCATTAAAGTCAAAGGACATATTCAGTTTTTGATTTTTATCAGGTTTGTTAAACATATTTTAATTACCTTTTTTATTTTGAAACTGCTGTGATATAATAAACATGGTCTGCCATGCGTTGACAGAATAGCAAATATTTTTTTGTTTGTCTACTGTGACAAAATAAAATTTGTATATGGGAAAGAGAATAAGGTGTCGAATATGAAAGCTTTAAAAAGAATATTAAACAAAAGAAAAACTGTCATTGCTTTATTTTACATCTGTATTATTGTGTTTGTTTCTGCATGTAATACTTCGGAAAAGGAATCTGTAACTGACGATGTACAATTTTATGAAGAAGGTTTGAATGTAGTAAGACTTATGGACGAAAAGCTTCATAATGAAAAAATCGTAAGTTATATGCTTACAGATAATCTTAAAGATACAACATATTATTCGAAGCTTATAAATGCTGACTATTCTGAGCCTGCCGGTATATATACCGTGGAATTACCGACAGGTATGGTTGATCTTGCAGCGATTGCAGGAATAAGCAGCGGATTTTCCATAAGTGATGCCGGAGAAATGTCGGAGGAACTGAAGGAAAGCCTTTCCTATCAGGCGGCAGCATCTTATATAACTATCTTGATGAGCAGATATTCGGGAGTTGAAGCGCTTGCGCTATCTGCTTCGCTTAATACAAAGTATCTTTTTGTAGATACTTCTTTGGAAGGAAAAAATATGATGTGTATATATATATATAAGGATGCTTATCCGATAGCCGTAACATTTAGCGTGGGTAAGGATGGTGCTGTTGAGGCTGAGGGGAAATTTATTATAATAGATGATTTTAAGACGGAAAGTGTGGAGGATATAGAGAATTCGTTGTTTGGTTTTATTAAGGATATGGGATATGATATTAGCGTGGCAGAGATTATTAAGATTAAATAAATTTATTTTGCAGATGAAATTAAAAGATGGAAAATAAAGTGAAAACTATGAGCTATGGCATTGATAAAAAATGTAAATTTGTATATAATTATACGGAATAATTTTGATTACGGAGGATTATATTATGTATATTACTTGTTTGGATATGGAAGGTGTATTAGTTCCGGAGATATGGATTGCTTTTGCTAAGGAGAGCGGAATTCCTGAGCTTAAGATGACCACGAGAGATGAGCCGGATTATGATAAATTGATGAACTACAGATTGAAAATACTTAAGGAACACGGACTTGGTTTAAAAGAAATTCAGGCAACAATTGCAAAGATTGATCCGATGCCGGGCGCAAAGGAGTTTCTGGATGAATTGCGTTCCATGTGTCAGGTTATTATCTTAAGTGATACTTTTGAGGAGTTTGCAAAGCCTCTAATGGAGAAGCTTGGCTGGCCGACCATATTCTGTAACTCACTTGAGGTAGCAGAAAACGGCGAGATTACCGGCTTTAAGATGCGCTGTGAGAAGTCTAAACTTACTACGGTTAAGGCGCTGCAGTCTATCGGTTATGAGACTATAGCAAGCGGTGACAGTTTCAATGATTTGGGAATGATTCAGGCAAGCAAGGCAGGATTTTTATTCAAGAGTACAGATCAGATTAAGAAAGATTATCCTGAACTTCCTGCATTTGAAGAATATTCAGAACTGCTTGATGCAATAAAGAAGGTTATAAATTAGTTGGGAGGTTTATGATGACTGGTAAGAAGGACAATAATGTATGGTCTAAGATAGATAAGATTCCAAAGAAATATGCGAGTGACAATATAACCAAGGGATGTCTTGTGTTGGAAGGTGGAGCATTCAGAGGAGTTTTCACAAATGCGGTTGTTGACTATCTTATGTATTCGGATATTAATCTGGAATGTGTGGTAGGTGTTTCTGCGGGCGCGTTGAATGGACTAAATTATCTGGCTGGACAGATAGGAAGAGGCGGCAGAGTTAATCTTACCTACAGACATGATTCAAGATATGTCGGATTAAAAGCTGCAAAATCGAGTAAGGGTGTATATGGCTTTGATTTTGTGTTTAATGAGTTTAACGAGATAGAGCCTTTGAATGTTGAAAGGATAAACAGCGGCAAGCAGCGTCTTGTTGCAGTTGCTACAGCCATGAAGGATGGTAAGCCGGCTTATTTTGAGCTTGGTAAAACTCCGGATATATATCAGGCAGTTAGGGCTTCGGCTTCCATGCCGTTTGTATCAAAACCTGTTATCGTAGAAGGAGAGAAATATCTTGACGGTGGAAGCGGAGATAAAATACCGTTTCAGTGGGCATTAGACCAAGGCTATGACAAGGTAATAGTTGTATCAACAAGATCGAAAGGATATCGCAAGGACGAGAGCACGAAGAATGCAGACAGGGTAAGACGCTTTTACAGCAGATATCCTGAGTTTGCTGAGGGACTTGTAAATGTCAATCATTTTGAGAATACTCAGCGTGCTGAAATGGAAAGATTGGCAGATGAAGGAAAGATATACGTTATCTATCCTGATGAATTTATAAATGAAATTGGTCGTTTAGAAGGTGATATGGAGAAACTTGGACACCTTTATTATCTGGGGTATAAGATTACAAAGGAACATATCGGGGAGATTAAAGAATTCTTATTGAAATAATGGTTTAATAATTGTATTTTAGTAATTCGACTTTTTAATGTTATTTTGGAATTTCGGAGGAAATATGAACTTTTCAAATATTATGAGCTTCAAGGGTACATGGCGCAATTATCAGGCGCGTGTATTGGAACATTCTCAAAAATATATCGCTGATGGGAAAATACATATAGTGGCAGCACCGGGCTCGGGTAAGACAACGCTTGGCATAGAGCTTATCGCGAGACTGTCTGAGCCTGCTCTTATTCTTACGCCGTCTATAACAATCAGAGAACAGTGGGAGGCACGCATTACAGAGGCTTTCTTAAATGACGGCTTAAATCCGAAGGATTATATATCGCAGGATTTGAAGGATGTAAAAGTAATTACAATATCTACATATCAGGCACTTCACAGTGCGATGAATCATTACAAGGGTATATTGGATGAGGATGAGACTGCGACAAATAATGTCAGGGAAGAAGTCGACTATGTCGGTTTTGACGTGGTTGCCGAGATGAAGAATAACGGCATTAAGGTGCTGTGTCTTGATGAGTGCCATCACCTTCGTACTGAATGGTGGAAGGCTCTTGAGGAATTCAAGTCTTCCCTTAATGCGCCTAAGATTATAGCGCTTACAGCGACTCCGCCTTATGATTCAACGCCTGAGCTATGGAACAGATATATGGATATGTGCGGTGAAATCGACGAGGAGATAGCTATACCTGAATTGGTTAAAGAAGGAAGCTTATGTCCTCATCAGGACTTTGTGTACTTTAATTATCCGACTGAGGAAGAGATTGCCGAGATAGATAAATTCAAGGAAAGAAGCAGGCAGTTTCAGGAGAGAATAAAAAACGATACTGAGTTCAAAAATGTTATCAGAACATATTCGGGAAATCAGAAGAATATCAATGAAAGAAATATAGACAGTGAGGCAAAGCTTGAAGGTATATTGCAGAATTTATTATATGAGGAACCGGAGGCTTATACATGTGAGGAAGGTTATCAGGATAACCTTGAGGCAGAGCTTAAGAAATCAGGTCTTATCGAGAAAAAACAGGTATGCCTTACTATAAATGAAAATATAGAAAAACTTTTAATGACTTCAAAAGGTAAATGTAAGAGTATAAAAGAGGTGGCAAAGTCGGAGTATAAAGGCTTCGGTGATAAGCTTCGTATGCTTATTCTTACAGATTATATAAGGAAAGAGTATGAGAAAGTGCTTGGTACTGATGAGGATGTAACCTCGCTTGGTGTACTGCCTTTCTTTGAACAGTTAAGGCGCGAAGCGGATGATATAGGCGGAGTAAGGCTTGGCGTCTTATGCGGAACCATAGTTATCATTCCGGCGGAGGCAAAGGATGCACTTGTGGAAGCTGTAGGTGATACGGGCAAGATAACATTTTCTAAAGTGGGGGCTCTTGATGAGAATGATTATGTTAAGGTAAATGCAATTGGGGATGCACATTTTCTTACGGCAGCAGTAACGGATATTTTTACCAAAGGACATATTCAGATAATTATAGGTACAAAATCACTGCTTGGAGAGGGGTGGGATTCACCTTGTATAAATTCGCTTATATTAGCAAGTTTTGTAGGTGCATTTATGCTTAGTAATCAGATGCGTGGACGTGCCATAAGAGTGTATAAGCCTGAGCCGGATAAGACAAGTAATATATGGCATCTCGTGTGTCTTCTTCCGTCAAAATATAAGGATGAAGCAGGAGAAAACAGTGCTGATTATAAGCTGCTTGTGCGTCGTATGGATAATTTCCTGGGACTTCATTACGAGGAAGATGTAATAGAAAATGGTATAGAAAGGCTTTCAATCATTAAAACTCCGTTCAGTGAAGAAAATGTAAGTGCAATTAATGCTAAGATGCTTGAATTTTCAAATAATAGAAATAACCTTAAGGAGAGGTGGCACACTGCACTTGATAAGTCGGAGGCTATGGAGGTTGCAGAGGAAACCGCTGTAGCTGATGATGCCATATCTGAGACTGCCTTTAAGAAGAATAAGAAGAAATCTGTGCTTGCCGGTCTTGGAACTGTGGCAGGTATTGGTCTATCATTTACACCAATTGGTGCTATAGGTCTTGGACTTGCGGGTTTTTCCGTTGCGTATGGTCTTGCCAATTCAAGTAAGAATAAGAAGCTGAAGACTCCACAGAACAGATTGAAGACCGTTGGTGAGGCTATGTATAAGGCGCTTAGAGATAATAATTTATTGGAAGAAAAGGACGGTAAGGTCATAGTAGAGGATGGCAACAGGAATAAGAAGCTTATTTATCTTAGCAGCACAAGTAGCAGAGATAAGCTTTTATATTCTAATTGTATCAATCAGTTTTTTGCCCCGATTAATAATCAGCGCTACATATTGGCGAAGTCAGGAAAACGTGATGGAAATGATGCATTTTATTCCATCCCCGATATATTTGCAAAAAATAAAGAGAGTGCCGAGGCATTTTACAGTTATATAAGCTCATATATAGGGCAATATGAACTTTGCTATACAAGGAATGATAACGGAAAGGCACTTCTTGCAGAAGGTCGTGAGAAGTCGCAGGCAGATAAGGCGGCAAGAAGCAGTACTAGCAAGAGACTAAGATAAAGAAAAATTTACTCTTTAATATTAAGTCCGTTTGTGATAAAATAACGAGCAAAAGCGAAAACCAAGCGGCGACGAAGTCGACATTTGAGTTTTTCGCGGCGAGTTATCGAGCAAGCCGTCCGCGAAGCAGACAGTCGAGCATCGAAGATGCGAGCTTGCGAGATAAGAGAGTGAAAATGCACTGGGAAAAGGAGATTAAAGCTATGCCAAAAAGAACTGATATCAACAAAGTATTAATTATTGGTTCCGGTCCTATCATTATCGGTCAGGCGTGTGAGTTTGACTATTCCGGAACACAGGCATGTAAGGCACTTCGCAAGCTCGGTTATGAGATAGTTCTCGTTAATTCTAACCCTGCAACTATCATGACAGATCCGGAGATAGCTGATGTTACTTACATTGAGCCTTTAAATGTCAATAGATTGGAGCAGATTATCGCCAAAGAGCGTCCTGATGCCTTACTGCCAAATCTTGGTGGTCAGTCAGGACTTAATTTATGTGCCGAGCTCAACAATGCCGGTGTACTTGATAAGTACAATGTCAAGGTTATAGGTGTTCAGGTAGATGCTATCGAACGTGGTGAGGACCGTATAGAGTTCAAGAAGACAATGGACAGCATAGGTATCGAGATGGCCAGAAGTGAGGTCGCTTATTCTGTGGATGAGGCACTTGCTATAGCAGATAAGCTTGGATATCCGGTTGTTTTAAGACCTGCCTACACTATGGGAGGCGCCGGCGGTGGTCTCGTATATAATAAAGAGGAGTTAAAGGTTGTCTGTGCCAGAGGACTTCAGGCAAGTCTGGTTGGACAGGTGCTTGTAGAAGAGTCAATTTTAGGCTGGGAGGAGCTCGAGTTAGAGGTTGTAAGAGATGCTGATAACAACATTATAACTGTATGCTTTATCGAAAATATTGATCCTCTCGGAGTACATACCGGTGATTCCTTCTGTTCGGCTCCTATGCTTACAATTTCCGAGGAATGTCAGAAGAAATTGCAAGAGCAGGCATATAAGATTGTTGAAAAGGTTCAGGTTATAGGTGGAACAAATGTACAGTTTGCTCATGATCCTGTAACTGACAGAATCATTGTTATAGAGATTAACCCAAGAACTTCACGTTCTTCTGCACTTGCTTCAAAGGCAACAGGTTTCCCTATAGCACTTGTATCGGCAATGCTTGCAACAGGACTTACACTTAAGGATATTCCATGCGGTAAGTACGGAACTCTTGATAAGTATAAGCCGGATGGTGACTATGTAGTTATCAAGTTTGCAAGATGGGCATTTGAAAAGTTCAAGAATGTTGAGGATAAGCTTGGTACCCAGATGCGTGCCGTAGGTGAAGTAATGAGTATTGGTAAGACCTACAAGGAGGCATTCCAGAAGGCTATCCGAAGCCTTGAGACAGGTCGTTACGGTCTTGGACATGCCAAGAATTTTGACACACTTTCAAAGGAAGAATTGCTTAAGCTTCTTATTACTCCTTCAAGTGAGAGACATTTTGTAATGTATGAGGCTCTTCGTAAGGGTGCAACAGTTGAAGAGATATTTGATATAACCAAGGTTAAGACTTATTTCATCGAGCAGATGAAGGAGCTTGTGGAAGAGGAAGAGGAAATCTTAAAGCACAAGGGTTCTATGCTTCCTGATGATATGCTCATCACTGCAAAGAAGGATGGTTTCTCCGATAAGTATTTAAGCCAGCTTCTTGAAATACCTGAGGAGGATATACGTAATAAGCGTATAGAACTTGGTGTTGAAGAAAACTGGGAGGGTGTACACGTAAGCGGTACCGAAAACAGCGCATATTATTATTCTACATATAACGGAGAGGACAAGAATCCTATTAATACAGATAAGCCAAAGATTATGATACTTGGCGGTGGTCCTAACCGTATAGGTCAGGGTATCGAGTTTGATTATTGTTGTGTACATGCTGCAAAGGCATTAAAGCAGCTTGGTTTTGAAACAATAATTGTAAACTGTAACCCTGAGACAGTTTCAACAGACTATGATACATCTGATAAGCTTTATTTTGAACCGCTTACTCTTGAGGATGTACTCAGCATATATAAGAAGGAAAAGCCGGTTGGTGTAATCGCTCAGTTCGGTGGACAGACTCCGCTTAACTTAGCTGCCGACTTGGAGAAAAACGGTGTTAAGATTCTTGGTACTGCACCTGCGGTTATCGACCTTGCTGAGGACAGAGATTTATTCAGAGCAATGATGGATAAGCTTGAGATTCCTATGCCTGAGTCGGGTATGGCAACAACCGTTGATGAGGCAATCAGTATCGCCAATAAGATCGGTTATCCGGTTATGGTTCGTCCTTCCTACGTACTTGGCGGACGTGGTATGGAGGTTGTATACGATGATGAGAGTATGACCGAGTATATGAATGCGGCTGTAGGTGTAACTCCTGACAGACCTATACTTATCGACCGTTTCCTTAACCATGCTCTTGAGTGTGAAGCAGATGCCATAAGTGACGGTGAGCATGCATTTGTACCTGCCGTTATGGAGCATATCGAGCTTGCAGGTGTTCATTCAGGTGACTCGGCATGTATCATACCTTCATTACATATATCTGAAGAAAATGTAAAGACTATTAAGGAATATACAAGAAAGATTGCAGAGGAAATGCATGTAAAGGGTCTTATGAATATGCAGTATGCAATCGAAAACGGAAAGGTTTATGTGCTTGAGGCTAACCCAAGAGCATCCCGTACGGTACCTCTTGTATCTAAGGTATGTAATATCCGTATGGTTCCTCTTGCAACTGATATTATTACATCAGAGCTTACAGGAAGACCATCACCTGTACCTTCACTTAAGGAGCAGCACATACCATATTATGGTGTTAAGGAAGCAGCATTTCCGTTTAATATGTTCCAGGAGGTTGACCCGGTTCTCGGACCTGAAATGCGCTCAACGGGTGAGGTCCTCGGTATATCAGAGCATTATGGTGAAGCTTTTTACAAATCACAGGAGGCAGTTCAGTCTAAGCTTCCTTTAGAGGGAACAGTTCTTATATCCGTAAACAGAAAGGATAAGGACGAGGTAGTTGAAGTTGCTAAGAGCTTTGAGGCATCAGGCTTCAATATTCTTGCTACCAGCGGAACATATGACATTATAACTGCAGCAGGAGTTAAGGCAACCGTTGTCAAGAAGCTTCATGAGGGCAGACCTAATATGCTTGATATGATTACCAACGGAGATATCGATCTTATAGTCAATTCTCCTGTAGGTAAGGACAGTATATATGATGACAGCTACTTAAGAAAGGCTGCAATTAAGGGCAGAGTTCCTTATATGACAACAATTGCTGCAGCAAAGGCTACGGCTGAAGGTATCGCATATGTTAAGGCACATAAGGATGAAAACAACAGTATTAAGTCCTTACAGGCTTGGCATAGCGAGATTACGGATAAATAAAAATATAGGTCGGTTAGATGAAGTGGTATTCTTTGATTAGGATATCACACTAAGGCAGACAGACAAGAAACAGGCAGCTACGCAACATGCAATCAATTTGTTAAATCAGCGCACTCAGATTTTCTAAATTCACACGAAATCGAGAACTCGCTACGCTCAGACAGCTCGATTTCTGAATGAATTTATTCAAACCATTCGTTGCTGATTTTACACAAATTGTGCAAATTGTTGCTATAGCTGCCTGTTTCTTGTCTGTCTGCCTTAGTGCAACATCCAAATCAATGAATACCCATCTAACCGACATGCTGCGCATATGTTGGATTTATATATATATTGAAACAATTATAAGTTCTGCGCTGTAGCTGTTTTATTAGTCGGATATGATATAGTGTTAACATTGTTTACATAATTTGAAGCTGTTTACATAATAATGACACGATTTGTTGCATTTTGTGAATTTTACTTTTTTTATATTGAATTTTTAATTTCTATGTTTTATGTTCTGATTAATCTTCCTTATATAGTTATAAAATCTTAACCTCATATTTTATCAAAATAAAAAATATAACAAATTTGTTATTGATGCATTATAACAAATTTGTTATTATAAAGAAGAAAAAGAATATATGTATAGAATAGAATTTTATGAAGATGAACATGGATATAGTGATGTAAAATCTTTTTTTATTGATTTGAGAGACAAATCTTCAACAAGTAAAGATGCCAGAATTAATTTTAATAAAATAGTTGCTTATCTTGATATTTTAGAGGAGATGGGCACAAGGGTGGGAGAGCCTGTTACAAAACATACAGATGGAGATATTTGGGAATTAAGAGCATTATCAAATCGTATATTATATGCTTTTTTTTTCGAATAATACATTTGTTTTGCTACATCATTTTGTGAAAAAGACAAATAAGACACCTAAAAGTGAAATTAAAAAAGCAATTCGTGAATTAGATGATTATAAAAAGAGGAGTGGTAATAATGAGTACATGGAAAGAATTTAGAGAGGAACTTAATATTTCTGCTGATGAGGAAAATATTATTGCACTTGAAAAAGAATTAATCAGAACTATGGTTGAAATTAGAGAAGAACAAGGTCTTTCTCAGGCAGAACTTGCAGCAAAGTGCAATGTTAAGCAACCTATGATAGCACGTATGGAAAAGTCTGTACATTCACCACAGATTGACAGTCTGCTAAGAATACTTACTCCATTAGGTTATACCTTGCAAATTGTTCCATTAAATAAAAAAGTAAAGTAGTATTTATTTGGAACACCAATGTAAATTTATATAATCTGTTTTCCGGTTGCATTTTGTCTGATTTTGTAGTATTCTACTTTCGCAAGCAGATAAATATCTTTAATAAATGTAATCATCATTTAGGATTTCTCCTACAATCCAAAGATTATCCTGCTTAAATACCACACTAAAGATAACAAACAAAACTTAAGAAACGGCAGGTGATGGAGCTATTATTTGTGGTTTATATTATTAGATTATTGAAATTAAAAAAACTATATTGTACAATAAGGGGGAAGAATAAATTATGGACAATAATACTGCTAATTTTAAGGGTAATAATGTTGATTATTCTAATACCTTTGATGATGTGTTCCAGTCTCTTAAGAGTAATCATCCGAAGTATTTTATACCCTTAATTAATTACAAATTCCAAAAGAATTATTCTTTAAATGAAGCTATTGAACTACTCCCGGCTGATGAATATATAACCGGATATTCAGAGGAGGAGAGCAGGCATGAGATTGAAAAAAGGATTACTGATTTTATCATTAAAATACGTGATGACAAATATCTCATAGAGTGTCAAAGCTACAATGACGGTTCAATAGCGCTAAGGATTGTTGAGTATTCATTTCTTAACGCAAGGCAGGATGCAAAGAAGGATAATGGACGGCTGATAATTGAAATGCCATACTATACCGTTATCTATATAAGAAGCAACTCTGCCACACCCAAAAGGACGGAAATCACATATAAATTCCCTAACGGAGAGGCAGTTAAATATGATGCTGACAATCTTATTTTAAGTGATTTTACTAAAGAAGAAATAATAGAAAAGAAACTTTATGTACTTATACCGTTTTATATGCTTAGGTATGAAAGTATTATGAAAGATGAAAATGCAGCTATAGAAGAGATTAATGAAGTTGAAAATGACATTGATTTCTTCATTAAATTTCTTGCAGATTCATTTCATAAAGAATCCATAAGCGGATATGATTATAATAATTTCATTATATATATGGATATGATTATCAGGCATGTAACAAATGGTAATGAGAATGAAAGGAATCTGGTGAAGAATATGGGTGGACATGTAATTGTTACCGAAGCAGATAAAATATTCTGGGCTGGTAAAGATGAAGGACGAGCTGAAAGCGCGGAAATAATTGCAGAACAAAATAACACCATAGCTGAGCTTACAAAACAGATTGAAGAACTTAAAGCTGAGTTGAATCGGTCATAGTTCAAATCCACAAAGCTGCGGCATATAACCACTTTATAGCAGACACATATATGTATTGTATGTAAAGTCGGTTATATGCCGTATTTTTTGCTTTTTTCTTTTTATTTAAAATTATGTACCCACATCAGACAAAAAGTGGTATAATACTGATATGTATGTAAACATATTTCTTGGAGGACATGATGGACGAGAAGTTTAAGCAGGAGATAGAGAAAAGAAGAACCTTTGCGATTATTTCACATCCGGATGCGGGTAAGACAACTCTTACAGAGAAATTTTTGTTATATGGCGGTGCGATTAATACTGCAGGCTCTGTCAAGGGCAAGGCGAATTCAAAGTATGCTGTCTCAGACTGGATGGGGATAGAGAAGGAAAGAGGTATATCGGTTACATCATCAGTATTACAGTTTAACTATGATGGTTATTGTATAAATATTCTTGATACTCCGGGACACCAGGATTTCTCGGAGGATACCTATCGTACTCTTATGGCTGCCGATTCGGCGGTTATGGTTATAGATGCTTCTAAGGGTGTTGAGGCTCAGACGATTAAACTTTTCAAAGTCTGTGTGATGAGACATATCCCTATTTTTACATTTATTAATAAGATGGATCTGGAAGCGAGAGATTCATTCGAGCTTCTTGATGATATAGAGACTGTACTTGGTATAAGGACATGCCCGATTAATTGGCCTATTGGCTCAGGTAAGAGATTTAAGGGGGTATATGACAGAGATACGAAGAAGGTTTCAATGTTCCGTGCTGTATCCGTAGGTGGTGCAAAGGGTGCGGAGGAAACCGATTATGATATAGATGATGCGGCGTTAAAGGAAGAGGTCGGAGAAGAATTATACAGTCAGTTTATGGATGAGATTGAATTATTAGATGGTGCGAGTGATGAATTTAATCAGGAGCTTGTTGATAAGGGCGAGCTTACACCGGTATTCTTCGGTTCGGCACTTACTACATTTGGAGTGGAAACATTCCTTGAGCATTTCCTAAAGATGACTAAGTCCCCACTTCCGAGAATGTCGAATGAGGGTATGATAGAGCCGATAAATGATGTGTTTTCGGGCTTTATATTTAAGATTCAGGCGAATATGAATAAGGCTCATCATGACAGAATAGCTTTCATGAGAATTTCCTCCGGCAAGTTCGAGGCGGACAAAGAGGTCTATCATGTACAGAGTGGCAGGAAGATGAGACTGTCACAGCCACAGCAGATTATGGCACAGGACAGAAAGGTTATAGATGAGGCGTATGCAGGTGATGTAATAGGTGTATTTGATCCGGGCATATTCTCCCTAGGAGATACTATATGTACGCCGGGTAATAAATTCGAATACGAGGGTATACCGACCTTTGCTCCGGAACATTTTGCGAGGCTGGTACATCTTGATTCGATGAAGCGTAAGCAGTTTATGAAGGGGGTCACACAGATTGCGCAGGAGGGTGCTATACAGATGTTTCAGGAT
>JAFTFE010000096.1 GCA_017449765.1 Lachnospiraceae bacterium
GCTACATTAAATCTCGTCTCAAGCGGTGTGATACGAAGTGTCTGGTGGTTAGGGCACGAAGATACATGTGCACTGACTGTAGACATAGGATAACCATAGCTGTATCCTGTCTGTATCTCAGCACGGCATAACGCATCGGTGTTATCACTTGCCCATATCTGCGGGAAATAACAGAGTATGCCAAGATCAAATCTATTGCCTCCTGCCGCACAGCCTTCAAATAATATCTGAGGAAACTTCTCTGTAAGTGTCTTCATACATCTGTAAAGTCCCAGTATATATCTATGGGCTACCTCTCCCTGAGCTTCCGTACCAAGTCCGGTCGAATAATAATCCGTAAAGGTTCTGTTCATATCCCATTTTACATATCTTATATTTGTACTTGAAAAGACCTTACTCATAGACTCAATTATATAATCCTGAACCTCGGTCTTGGTCAGATCAAGTATCCTCTGATTTCTGCCCTCCGAATGCGGCTTGTCAGGGATTTGAAGTACCCAGTCAGGATGTGCCTCATAGAGCTTACTCTTGACATTTACCATCTCCGGTTCTACCCAGATACCGAATTCAAGGTCGAGGTCATTTATCTTCTTGCAGATACCTTCAAGTCCGTGTGGCAGCTTCTTCTCATTTACAAACCAGTCTCCAAGTGATTTTGTATCATCATTTCTTTCTCCAAACCAGCCGTCGTCCATTACGAAAAGCTCAACCCCGACATCAGCAGCCGCCTTCGCAAGCTTAAGCAATTTCTTCTCATTTATATCAAAATAAGATGCCTCCCAACTGTTAAGTAAAACCGGACGTATCCTGTGCTTCCATTCGCCTCTTACTATATGCTCTCTGACAAATTCGTGCATATGCTGACTCATACCGTTAAAACCCTCATCAGAATAAGTCATAACGGCCTCCGGTGTCTCGAATTCCTCATTCGGCTTTAGCTCATAAGAAAACGATGCAGGATTAATACCATTTACAAATCTTGTCTTGCCGAAGCCGCTTACCTCAACAGCCTCATAATGATTACCCGAATATATAAGGTTAAAGCCATAACAGTCCCCTGAGTCCTCACTCGTATCCGCCTTAGAAAGCATAACAAAAGGATTCGCTCTGCTTGAGGAAGTACCGGTATATGAGGAACTTACGTGCTTTCCTGCAAGCATGCGTGTATCCACACGCTTCATCTCTCTGGTCCATACTCCTTGAAATGTCGTATATACATAGTCGTGGGTGTCAAAGTCAATCGACATACTAAGCAGCCTTTTGATACTTATTGTGTCATTGCTGTCATTGACGAGTTTGACACTTCTTGTTATGATATCTTCCTTCTCAAACACATAATAATACATAAAAAGAGTAAGATTATATTGCTTATCCTCTAATTTTATTGTCAGGGTTTTTACATCTTCCTCATCCGCATAGGAGCCCGGAAGTGTGGCAAAATCTGCTTTTCCCTTCTCTATGGCAAAGCCTTTATATACGAAGTCCGAGGTATAGCTTCCATCAGCGTGAACTATCTCAACCATCGGTTCTCTGATATCACCTTTGCCATAAGCAGACATCTCAAGACGCATATCCTCAAGAGAAAAATTCTTATTCTCACTATCATACTGATTGGTATTTCCCGGCGGAAAAGCATGTTTCTCAGAAAGCATCTCCTTAGAAAAATGAATCTTTTTTCCATAGTACAGATGCTCAAGCTGTCCGGTGGGAAGTACCGAAAATGCATATGTTGTATGTGCCGTATCTAACACAAAACTATCATCTATACGCCTAATCATTTACCTTCTCCTTTTAAAGTAGCAGTAATCTCATCCAATTTTTTCTCATCAAGTATATATTTCTTTCTGAATAATATAATTGCTATAATCATACCGAATATCGGCAAAAGTGTCATCGTAAGTCTTAATATCAAAAGTGAAGAATTACCGACTGCCGTCTTAGCCGCACCTACTGTGGATGTGTCATCACTTATATTGCTTATGCTAAGACAGATTGAAGCAACAAGTGCTGCTATACCTGATGCAAGCTTAACTACGAAGGTCTGCATGGAGAATATTACACTCTCATCTCTTCTTCCGTTCTTAAGCTCACCGTAGTCAACGGTATTTGCAAGGAAGATTGTAACAAGTACGTTAAGTACACCAACTGCTGCCATTATGAAGAAGCCCGGTATAAGGAAAGGATATACACTGCTTGTTCCTGCAAGAGCCATAACAAGAAGCACTACATAACCGGATATCGAGGATATAACAGCTATATTGAATATTTTAATTGTAGTAAAGAATTTACGTAATACAGGGAATATAATCATCATCGAAAGAATCTGTATTCCGCCTGCAAAAGTGTTGAACAATGTATAATTACCCTGCCAGTTCGAACCTGCCAAATCATACTTAAAGAAGTATATCAAAAGGTTTGATGTAATATATGTTGCAACATTTATAAGTACAATTGTTATAACTATTGTCATAGCCTGGTCATTCTGTATAAGCGCCTTAAACATCTCACCTATGGTTGCAGTCTGCATATCGGCAGTTGACTTTTCCTTGATTCCAAGACAGGTAATGATTACAAATACTACGAATAAGATTGCAACAATAAGTGCAAAGTATTTGAAACCATATCTCTCAACTTCTTTTGTAGATGTAAATGTTCCGGTTATGCTGCCAATACTTCCCTTACTGTCAAGCTTTGAATAATCCTCTGAATCTAACCAAGCCTTTAAGGTTGTAGTATTGCCACCATCTAAAATCCCTGCGTCAGTTTCAAAAACGATTGTGCTGTTGTCAGCATTAAGAGTTATATCATCGAATTTAATCTCATAATCGGAATTTTTCTCTGAATATGATAATAAATCACCGCTGTCGATAGCTTCTTCGAATTCCTTGCTGTCAGCAGTTACAGATAATGTTATATTGTCTCTGTAAAGAAGTTCATTTCCGGTTGCCGCATCTGCATCATCAATCTCTATAATATTGACTGTTACATTTCCAAAATCCGATGCATATTGTACAGTCATGTTATCTGAATTCTTATTTGATACTGCTGTTCCTATGGCAGTTACTGCCATAACTGTGATAATTGTTACAATAGCCGAGCCAACACCGGCACAGGTTCTTGCAAGAGCAGATAAATTCTCACGTTCCTTGCCGCCCTCTGTAAATGCAGGTATCATCGACCAGTAAGGAATATCCATCATGGTATAGGTTACACCCCAGAGGATATATGTTACTGCCGCATAAGCCACAAGTCCGCTGCCATTTAAGGTTGGAGGTGCAGAGAACATAAGGAACAGTATTACCGCATTGGTTACAGTTCCGATTAAGAGCCAAGGTCTGAATTTGCCCCATCTGGTCTTAGTCTTGGCAACTACAACACCCATTATAGGATCGTTGAATGCATCAAATATTCTGGCTACCAGAAGGATAATACCCATCGCAATAGCACTTACTCCCAATATGTCCTGATAATAATACAGTATATAGCTTGCCGAAAGCATATAAACCATATCTTTTCCTACGGCGCCAAGTCCGTATGCTGTTTTTTCCTTCGCTGTTAATTTCATCTTAACACTCCTTTCACAATCCCCTTATTAGACAGTTACCTTGAAATCTATAGTTACAGGCTCGGTATGCTCCGAGCTTATCTTAAGTGAAGCCTTGCCCGCTTTTCCTGTAGTCTTAATATAAGTGCCGCCCATTCCACCTTGCAATGCTACGGCAGAAGGTCCGATAAGCTCTGCCTTTCCCTTAGCCTCAAGTTGTATCACATCATTAAAGTATGGCAATACATTTCCAAATTCATCAACTGCCTGAATTCTTATAGCAGCCACATCATAAGTCTTATCCTCGACTAATTGTGTATGATCAACCTTTACATCAAGAGAAACCTTAGTCATAGGCTTTCTTTCTATAGTCTTGACAACCTCTCCATCCTTAATCGCTTCGAATTTATATACAGTTGACTCGCCACCCCAGTTACCGATGTATTTTCCGTAGAGCTCTACTGCCTGTTCCTGAGTCATATGATATTTGAGCATCAGCTTGCCTGCCTTAAGATACATAGCCTTGGTAAGTCCGTAAAGCCCAACCTTAGCAGTAGCATTAAGGAGTGTCTTAACATCCTCTGCCTGATTATGAGGCATACCGGTTTCTTCTTCCAATGTACTGCCGATGAAATCATCTATGCGCATTGGCACATGCTTAAGATTCTTGTACGGAGAATTCTCTGCTGTATATTCCTTTATGAATTTACCGTTTTTATACATCTTAACGCTGTCTGCGTTTGTGAAAATGTATATATCGCCCATATTTCCGCCCGGATGCTCTCCTATATCCATGGTAGAGCTTACCTCCAGCACCGGAGTCTCATCCTGCTGGCTTGCATACACAGATGCTGCAAGCTTCGGATTACGGAACATATCCATAACACCGTGATAGCATATTCTGTCACCGCTTCCGAAGTCCTTGTGAGTATTGTAATCAAACATACACCAGCCAAAGCAGCCCGTTATATCATCCTGCTTTGCAACCTCATCAAGTACATTTGCATGTCTTAAGGCATGTTCAAGTCTGTGTTCCTCCCAGTCAAACGGCTTGGTCGGATACATATGTCCGTTAAATTCACTAATCATGTAAGGCTTGCTCATATCAGAAGTTACATCCTTCTTCGCATCACAGCCCTTGTGCTTGCCGTCATGCAGGAAATCATTGTAGGTAAATACATCCTCCTGAAGATTTCCCTTCTTGTAGCAGCGTACACCGCCGGTCTGTCTCGTTGGGTCAAGCTTGTGAGCCACCTCATTGGTTCTTGCATAGAACTCATCATCGTCAACCGATTCATTTATTCTTACACCCCACATTATGATGGAGGTATGATTTCTATACTGCATTATCATATCTTTTAAATTCTCTACAGCCTGATCCTTCCACTCGGCATCGCCTATATGCTGCCAGCCCGGGAACTCGGTAAATACCAAAAGTCCAAGCTCGTCACATTTATCAAGGAAGTAATGTGACTGTGGATAGTGCGAAGTACGTACTGCATTCACACCAAGTTCGTTTTTAAGTATAAGTGCATCCTGCTCCTGCATGGATTTAGGCATCGCATAGCCCACATATGCATAGCTTTGATGTCTGTTAAGTCCTCTGATTTTAATCTTTCTTCCATTCAGATAAAATCCGTCATTCTTAAATACCGCTTTCCTGTAACCAAAAGTTACAAGCTTATCATCCACAACCTCATCATCTATCAAAATCTCCGTCAAAAGCTCATACAATGCAGGATTTTTGATATCCCAAAGCTCAACCTCTCCGGTCTGATTGATTATCTCACTTGAAGCATCCTCACCGCTTAAAATAAGCTCGCCGATTACCCTGTATTCCTCTTCGCCCTTTCTTCTTATGGACTGACGAAGCTTCATACCATCCTTAACATTTGCTATGGTAACCTCTGAGCATACAGCGGATTTGGATGTTACATCAACACCTTTTTCCTCGTCGAATTCAGGACTTGCAAGCTTAGTCTTTACAAATATGTCCTTTATATAACTGTTGTTCTTTACATCTATATAAACATCACGATAAATACCGCCATAGGTCATATAATCTATAACATATCCAAATGGCGGAACATTTAAGTTCTCATTACTGTCAACCTTGATTACAAGCTTATTATTCTTTCCGTAATTTAATTCCTTGCTTATATCTATGGTAAATGCAGTATATCCGCAAGAATGCTTACCTATTTCCTGTCCGTTTAAATATACTGTACTTTCGTGTGCTGCACCGTCTATCGTAAGAAGAACAGTTTTGCCTTCCCACTCCTTATCAGCCTCTATCTCCTTCACATAACCGCTTACCATCTGGTATTCATGTTCATCAAAATAATGAAACGGTGTTACCTTGCAGGTGTGAGGAATACGAACGTCCTCTAAACTGCTTGTATCATACTTTTCATCTAAAAGCTCCTCTGTAAATTCTCCTGTGAATTTCCAATCATTGTTAATATAGAATCTTGCCATCTTCTTATCTCCTCCTAATTAATTATGCTCTTTGCACTCATTCGGCTGCAATTCGTCACGCTACAATCCCCGTCATAACTATGTCTACCACTTCATTTAACGCATCCTGATAAGAAATCTTATTCTTTATAAGGATATCCCTGTTATAAAACTGCTCCCACGAAGCCTCGAACATCATCTTGACTATATTAATATTTACCGGTCTTATACAGCCCTCTTTAAGCCCTCGTTCGAGCAGTTCAATCGTGCTCTCCCAGCCTGTCTCAAGCCGCATCTCAACATGCTTGTAAATCTTCGGATACTTGGATTTTAACTGATATAGCTGTTCGTAATTAATATCCCTGTATCCCTCCGGCATAACCGAAAGCACCGCTCTTAACTTCTCTACAGTATTAAGCGAAGGATCGTCAAGTATCATTTTTTCTCCCTGCTTCATATGGTCAAACAGATAATCCACCGCAGCCAATGACAACTCTTCCTTGTCCTTGAACACCGTATAGATTGTCTTTTTGCTCATACCTAATTCTCTTGCGATGTCGTCCATAGTAAATTTCAGTCCCTTTTGATTGAATGCTTTGATTGCCGCCTCTAAAATTGTCTCTCTGATTTCCATTATATGCCAATCCCCCCTTACCTAATCGGATTACAGATTTAGCGGTTATTTGTCTTTCTTGCATAAGAAAAGGAAACTAATTTCAATTTATCAGTTTCCTTAATTGTAACATCTATATATAATTCACGCAAGAAACTAATTTCACAAAAATAGTTTCCAATCATTGTGCACATTGACGAAGAAGTAGGACTATTATAAGATAATTTTGATTATTTTTACAAATATCATCATGTCCCCGGGGACATAACCACAAGCTATTCCTGTACTATACAGTTTCTTCCACTTTCCTTACCCTGATAAAGAAGCTGGTCGGCTCGGTTGATGAAGCCGTCTATGGTATCGCCCTCGCGATATGATGTGACCCCCATAGTCATAGTAATACTAAAACTTCCATCCGGATATTCGAATACAACTCCGCGAAGCTCATCTAAGATGCCATTTAATATTTCCATAGCCTCTGTCATGTCGCCTCTTACAATCATAAGGAATTCCTCACCACCCCAACGTACAGGGAAACCTTTGTCCTTAAGGTGTTCCTTAAATATCGTGGCTGCCTTGCGAAGCACTATATCTCCGTAATCATGTCCATAGGTATCATTTACACGCTTAAATAAATCCAAGTCACCGATTGCTACCGTCAGATTAAAATCCTCCGGTGCAACCTTAATCTTGTCTATATATTTTCCAAGTTCTATCCAGCCCGCGCGCCTGTTGTATATACCTGTCAATGCGTCATTGAAGATAAGATTACGCATATTTCGTCCGATCTTAATCGCATGCCTGCCCATATCTCCCAACTCATCTTTCCTTACAAGCACCTTTTGGGGCATCTTGTGCTCCGTTGCACCATACTCTATCTCTTCGACATATTTTTCAATATCTCCGATACTCTCTGCGAGAGACCTCGCATAAATAAGAATTATTATAAGTACAACAGCAACTATAATTACAGCCGCAATAATAATCTTAGCAATCATGGAATTAACTGCCATCTTTATGGCACTGTTCGATACGCCGGAGAAAATCATCCCAACGACATTTTGGTTCCCATCAAAAACAGGAACATAATATCCGTAATATGATTGTGAATTTATATTCATATCAGATATATAGTTTTCTTTTCCCGCTAATATCTGAGAATACACCTCATCATTGTTAAGCCTTGTTCCGATTAGCCTTTCTCCATTTTCATCGAGTAATGTCGTACTGACTCTCACATCACCGTAAAGAATTGTTATGTCGTTCCCCGTATTTGCCTTTATTCTGTCCACAAACTCCATATCGTCAGACAAATTTACATCACCCGCATAATATCCGTCAGCTTCTTGTCTTATACCATCCGGATAAAGCACTTCAAAAAGCTCCTGAGCCTCTCTTGAGGTACTCTTTAGATTCTGGTAAAGCTCCGATTCCACAGCATCACTTATACTCTTTCGGGCTATAATAAGCAGAATTACTACAACCAATACAACAGGTATGGCAATCATCAAAGACATACTTTGGAACAATTTATTATTGAAGATACCTACACCTCTTTTTCTTTCGTATATTTCTTCCGTATCCTCAATAATCGGAGGGTTGACCTCACGACGCTTCTCAGCCCTGGCCGCAGGACTGCGCTTGCCTGCTTCGTCTGCCCGCTTAGGATTGGGATTAGCATTAATCTTAACAACCATTTTGTCTATATCCGTAACAGTAGACTGCTCATTTATTTTATTTTCTTCTGTCAATTCTTTATCGTCCATAATCATCTTCCCCGTAAAACAAGCTAAATTCATTAAATATGTAAAATCTATCTGTTCTATAAAGACACACTTTGATGTAATTATAGCGCGAATGTTAGTCCGGTGCAACTTTTGTCTACCAAATAGGGAAAAATTATATCACAAGTCACCTCAAAAATAATTATATTCAAATATGAGTTTGATGTTTCATAGGTAGATGTGATAATATGGAGAAAATAATTTTAGAAAGGTTCAAAGGGTGTTGTTTGAATAATTATAAGAGTATTGTGCGATAGCAATGGCTATTGCAAATAAAATCCAATGCTATAGCCATTGTATCCCGAATTATTATAGGAGGGCGCATATGAGCTATGTAAATGCAGAGAATGTTTTACCGAAAAATCTTATACATGAGATACAGAAATATGTTGACGGACAGCTTATCTACATTCTAAGAAAGAATGAAAATTCATTATCATGGGGTAAAAAAGCGGTTTAAAAGAAAGGATTGCACAGCGTAACGAAAAAATAGTTGAAAGCTACTATTCCGGCGAAAGCATTGCACAATTAAGTAATACATATTTTCTATCTGAGAAGAGAATACATAGCATAATACATGAGTACGAATACTCAAAGCAAAAAGATTTGGAGGAAAAAACATTGAATAATAATTTAATTATAAGAAAAGAGGAAACAAGAGATTACAATGAAACAGAATTAATGACCATGAGGGCATTCTGGAACATACATGGTCCGGGCTGCAATGAGCATCTGATGGTAAGAAGGATTCGTGAATCGGAGGATTATATACCCGAGATAAGTCGTGTAGCAGAGCTTGATGGTAAAATCGCAGGTGCAATATATTACACCAAAGCAAAGATTGTCGAGGGTGACAAAATACACAATGTAATTACCTTCGGTCCACTCGCAGTCGAGCCGACATTATTCGGTACGGGTATAGGCAGAGCGCTTTTGGAAGAAACTATCGAGCTTGCGAGAAAAGAAGGATATTCCGGTATCGTTCTTGCAGGTGAACCATACTACTATCCAAAGCTTGGCTTTCAGCTATGTGCTAATTACGGAATAACCGATGCAAACGATGAAACCTATGATGCACTTATGTGTCTGCCGTTAAATGACAGCTTTTCATCTGTACATGGAAGACTAATCGAAAGCCCTGTATTTGAGAACTGTGACGACGAGAAAGCTTTGGAAGAAATAAGCAGTGAATTCCCAAAATATCCTATGATAAAAATTAAAGACGGATTCATGCAAATATTTGAAAAGCATATCGGCGTAGTCGAAGCCGTATCCGAAGATACCTATCGGATAAAATACTGGGAACTGACAATCCCTGCACATCTAAGCAAGGAATTAAAGGGCAAACCCAAATTATCGGATATCGTCTTATTCACCTGGAAGCCTGATGAAGAAGCCACAATTACAGATATATGCATAAATATTCTGTAAATAATCACACCAGCCACGATATCACAATTGTGATATCGTGGCTGATATTTTTAACTAAGTTATCAAATTATCCTCTAAAGTCAAAGTGCTGTCCCACATTCCTCTCAGCCTCAGTCATTACAGACCTTGAAGAATTCGCATACGCAAACTTCTGCACCTTGCCGATGAGCTCATCCAAAGAGTTCGCTTCAATCTTAACATATTCCTTATCCTCTGATGGAATAGCTTCTTCCTCATCCTCACCGGAAATCTTGTCACTTTCGGCACGACGCTTCTTTCTTGTTTCCTCAAGCTTAGCCTCAGCAGCTTTCTTCGCTTCCTTCTTATCCTTGACCTTCTGTTCAGCCTTAGCCTTTGCACGCTTCTCGGCAACCTTAGCCTGTGCTTCGTTAGTCTTATCTAAGGTTGCAAAAAAGCTCGTATTGCCCTTCGAGTCAACGGACATACCGAAGTTCTTCACACTCGCACCGCTGCTGGCAAGACTGTTCGCAGCATTTGCCATCTGCGACTGTGCCATAGCGATAATTCCCTCGTACTTCTTACGGAAGGACTCATCATTTGCCATCATCTCGAGCTTCTCCTCGTCGATAAGCACTACCATCTTATTAGCATTGCCGTAAGCTGCCGCATTCTGCTTAACCTGTGATTTCATATCACCGCTGACAAGGATAAAATCAGAATTACCAAACTTAGATTTTAGCTGCTTGTAATACTCCTTAGCCTTGTCGGAAAGCTGTACATCACCTATAGTATTGCCATAGCCCTCGGTGTACTTCGGCACCAATGAGCTGCTCTCACTGATAGGTGACCATGCCTTAGTATCAACATCCGATATATCAGATGCCTTCCCTGACGCATCAGAAGAAGCAGCCTTGGCAGAGCTTGTTCTCGCACTGCTTGCGCTCTCAGTTTTGCTGTTAGATTTTCTCCATGTCTGATTAGTCTGCGAACTTGCAGATACACCATAAAAATTAGATGCCATAAAACTTTTACCTCCTTGTAATTTATTTAGAAATCCTTTTCTATATCTCAAAGATTAGCGTGGAACCAATCCCTTGAAACCGGTATGATAATATACCTCATCTCTTATATCGGCAGAAACCTTCAAACACTATATAGGCAAATTTACATTTTATAAAAAATTATGCCTGAATCTCCACACTGTCCAAATCAAACTCCGAACTCTTGGAATATATGATAACCATATCGCCTCTTTTAATAACTGTCTGTCCGGTTGGAATTACAGTCTTATTCTTGCGCCTTATCATAACTATGGTCGTAAGCCTTGATATATCCAAATCCTTGATTTTAGCACCAACCCAAGGATGTGCCTCCTTGATTATTACCTCACGCAGCTTGATACCAACCTCATCCGTATAAAGCTCTGCACCTAATATAAGCCTGTCACCTAATATTATCTTTGTATCTCCCTTTGGTATTACAACCTCATCATCTCTTAATATCAGAGCAAGCACAAGCCCCTGTGGCAGATTAGCATCCTTTACATATACATCTTTCAGATTATGATTTTCATTTATGTGTATCGTCACAAATCGTATATCATTTTCTTCAGCATACATAGACATATGCTTAAGTCTGGTAAACTGCTCGACAAAGCCCGCAGAAATAATACCTGTAGGTATCGCAACCATTCCTACTCCTAAGAACGATATAAATATCGCCAGTATCTTGCCAAGCATAGTAACCGGATATATATCACCATAGCCTACTGTAAGAAGTGTAGATGCCGACCACCATATACCCGAGAAAGCATTCTGAAACGCCTCCGGCTGAGCGGTATTTTCCACGCTGTACATACAGAGCGAGGAAGCCACCATGAGTATGAGTATCATAAATATCGACGATGCAAGCTGATCCTTCTTTTCCTTCAAGACATTTAATATTACATTAAATGCATCATACTGGCTGTTAATCCTGAAAAGTCTCAATATCCTTACCACTCGAAGCATTCTGAAGGCGACTGCTCCGGCAGGAAAGAAGAACGGCAGATAATATGGGAAAAACGTCAGTAAATCTATTATACCGTTAAACGAAAATATAAATTTAATCCGGGCTTTCGCAGGCTGCTTCTTGGGATAAAGTATATCCGCAGTCCAGACCCTCAGGATATATTCAATCGTAAAAATGATAATTGTCACTAATTCAACCGTATCTAAAATATTCTTATATTCTGCCGAAGCATCATAGGTGTCGAATATCGTCACGAAGAGGTTGACAAATATAACTATCACGATAAATATATCGAATAATGTACTTAGAACGTCTTCCCTGTTGCCAATCTGTATAATATCAAATACTCTTTTTTTCTTATCCTTCATAGTAACCCCTATCCAACTGCATTTCCCGTATAAAGCTGATAGTATTTACCCTTCTGTTTTATCAGCTCATCATGCGGACCTCTCTCAATCACGCGTCCATGCTCTAACACTATTATACAATCACTGTTCTTAACTGTCGAGAGTCTATGTGCAATTACAAAAGTTGTTCTGCCCTTCATAAGCTTATCCATACCTGACTGGACTATCTTCTCGGTTCTTGTATCTATGGATGAGGTTGCCTCATCAAGTATCAGCACAGGAGGATTAGCTATAGCCGCCCGGGCTATCGCAAGAAGCTGTCTCTGTCCCTGACTTAAATTAGCACCGTCGCCCTTTAGAACTGTATTATATCCATCCGGCAGTCTTTTTATAAAGCCATCCGCATTCGCAAGCTTCGCAGCCGCATATACCTCTTCATCCGTTGCATCCAGCTTACCGTATCTTATATTCTCCATTACCGTAGCCGTAAAAAGATGTGTATCCTGAAGCACCATACCGAGCGAGTGTCTCAAATCAGCCTTCTTAATCTTATTAACATTTATACCGTCATAACGTATCTTTCCGTCCTGTATATCATAGAAGCGGTTTATAAGATTGGTTATGGTCGTCTTTCCTGCACCCGTCGAACCTACAAATGCTATCTTTTGTCCCGGTGTTGCAAAAAGGTCAACATTATATAATACCTGCTTATCCTCTGTGTACCCAAAGTCCACATCATCGAACACCACATCACCCGTAAGCTTCACATAGGATACGGTTTTATCTGCCTGATGTGTATGCTTCCAAGCCCATATTCCTGTTCTTTCTTCGGTTTCCACAAGCTTGCCTGCTTCTTCCTTAGCATTTACTAAGGTGACATATCCCTCATCAGTCTCAGGCTCCTCATCTAAAAGCTTGAATATCCTGTCTGCACCTGCAAATGCCATAACTACAGCATTCATCTGCTGACTCACCTGACTTATAGGCATATTAATCTGTCTGTTGAAGGTAAGAAAGCTTATAAGTGCGCCTGTGGTAAGTCCCCAGAAATTATTTAACGCAAATATTCCTCCCACTATCGCACATACTACATAGCTTAGGTTTCCAAGCTGCGAATTCACAGGTCCTATTATATTGACGAATTTGTTGGCACTGTAAGCATTATCATAAAGCTCATCATTAAGCGTTTTAAAATCAGCCTTAGCTTCATCTTCATGATTGAATACCTTGATAACCTTCTGTCCGCTCATCATCTCTTCTATATAACCATTTACCTCACCAAGCTTCTTCTGCTGCTTGACAAAATATTTTCCGCTCTTTCCGGCAACCTTTGTACTTGCCAAAAGCATTATGCCAAGCATCACTACATTAACTATGGTAAGCGGTATGCTTAAGATTATCATACTTATAAATACTGAAACTATAGTTATTACACTGTTTATAAACTGCGGAATACTCTGGCTTATCATCTGCCTTAAGGTATCTATATCATTTGTATATATAGACATTATATCACCATGAGTATTGCGGTCAAAATACTTTATCGGAAGGCTCTCCATATGAGTAAACAAATCCTGTCGCAAATCACGGAGTGTTCCCTGTGTGATGTATATCATCACAAGCTGCTGTATAAGTGAAGCAGCTATACCACAGAGGTAAAATCCCGCAACTTTTATAATGGCATGAAGCAGATCAGAGTAGTCCGGATTCTTACTGCCCATAAGCGGTATGATATAATCATCAATCAGGGACTTTGTAAACATTGTTCCCCGGACACTGGCAAGGGCAGTGATAATTATACATAGTATAACAACCGCATATTGAAATTTGTATTTCTTACCCACGTATTGAAGAATTCTCTTGAATATCTGACCGGCGTTTTCCACCTTAACCTTAGGTTCACGATAACCACGAGGTCCGGGTCCTTTGATTTCTTTAACTCTTTCCTCAGCCATTATCTTGCACCTCCCTGCTCGTCAAAATCTCCACCGCCGCCTGTCTGCGACTCATATACATCCCTGTAAATCTCATTAGTCTCAAGAAGCTCCTCATGCGTGCCTATGCCGTTAATATGTCCCTCGTCCATCACGATAATCCTGTCAGCTTCCTGTACACTATTAATTCTCTGTGCAATAATAAGCTTAGTTGTTCCCGGAATAGCCTCTTTCATAGCCTTTCTGATTCTTGCATCCGTAGCAGTATCTACAGCGCTTGTACTGTCATCAAGTATAAGTATCTTAGGCTTCTTAAGCAGGGCTCTCGCTATACAAAGTCTCTGCCTCTGTCCACCTGAGACATTTGTACCTCCCTGTTCTATATATGTATTATATCCATCAGGAAATGCCTCGATAAAATCGTCGGCGCAAGCCATACGGCAGGCCTCCTTACATTCTTCGTCTGTCGCATCTTTATTACCCCATCTTAGATTTTCATATATCGTACCGCTGAATAATACATTCTTCTGAAGCACGACAGACACCTCATCACGAAGTACATTAAGGTCATAATCTCTTACATCTGCTCCGCCAACCTTAAGAGTTCCCTTCGATACATCATAAAGTCTGCTTATAAGATTAACCAGACTGGATTTCGAGCTTCCCGTACCACCTATGATGCCTATGGTTTCACCTGACTTTATATTAAGGTTAATGTCTTCAAGTACATAATCCGAAGCCGAGCGGTTATAAGCAAAGCTGACATTTTCAAAGTCGATATCTCCGCTTGCAACCTCCATAACCGGATTATCAGGATTAATTATATCCGGAGCTTCGTTAAGCACCTCTGCAATACGCTTGGCTGAGCTTATACTCATAGACACCATAACGAATATCATCGCAAACATCATAAGGCTCATAAGAATATTCATACAGTAAGCAAGAAGACTTACCAAATCACCTGTTCCTAATCCGTCTACCCCGCCTATAATCATATGTGCGCCTACCCAGCTTATAACGAGGATAACAGTATTTATGGTCGCTATCATAACGGGAGTTGTAAATGCCATTATCTTTTCAGCCTTCACGAACATTCCATAGAGATTGTTATTGGCTCTCATAAATTTCTCATTTTCATATTGCTCTCTGACATAGGCTTTTACTACTCTGATAGCCGAGACATTCTCCTGCACGCTCTCATTCAGGTCATCGTATTTCTTGAAAACCTCTGTAAAATACTTCATGGCTCTTGTCATAACCAGGCTTAAAAATATCGAAAGGAATATTACTGCAATAAGGTATATAGAAGCTATCCTCGTACTTATCGTAAATGCCATAATCATGGCTATTATCATTGAGAACGGAGCCCTGACGCACATTCTAAGTATCATCTGAAATGCATTCTGAACATTTGTTACATCTGTGGTAAGTCTTGTAACAAGTCCTGATGTAGAATATTTGTCTATATTTGAGAATGCGAAGGTTTGTATATTATTGAACATTGCTTCTCTTAAGTTTCTCGCAAAGCCCGTAGAAGCCTTAGCTCCGAATACACCACCCAAGATGCCGGATAAAAGACCGCACAGTGCAAGTATAATCATAACTATTCCTATCTTCACTATGTAGCTCATATCTTCTTTCTCTATACCGTTGCTGACTATCTTTCCCATAAGAAGCGGTATTATCATATCAAATACTACTTCAAGTATCATACAAATCGGCGTTAAGATTGATGCAGTTTTGAATTCTTTTATCTGTTTTCCCAATGTCTTAAGCATGTCTTTTTCCTCTTTTTCAAACATTTACATATAAAGATATGATACATAATTAAAAAATAATATTCAAGATGGAAATTTGAATATTTGGTGAATTATATTTCGACTGAATATTACAATAATAACTCTTGTGTGAATCGTGTAAAAATGTTACACTTTATATAAAGTATTTTCATATTCTGAGAGGTTAAATTTACCCGATATTTTAATATGATAAGGAGATTTTATGGCTAAAATTGTCAATAAAAAAAGATTAACAACTCTTTTAGAATTTTTAATAATAGGAGTCGGCGCAATAATCGCCGCCTTCGCTATAGAAGAATTCTTAGTACCCAACACCATACTTGACGGCGGTGTCGTAGGTATAAGCATTATGATTAATCATATTACAGGCTTTTCCTTAAGTATTCTTACCTTATGCTTCAACCTGCCGTTTCTTTTAATAGGATATAAAAAATTAGGCAAAACTTTTATACTTAAATCAGCTTACGGAATGGTTGTTTTCTCAGCCTTTTTGAAGATTTTTGAAAAATTCGCAAACGCCACTTCAGAGAATCTTCTTGCGGTATCCTTCGGTGGAGTTATACTTGGTGTCGGTGTGGGGCTTGTCATAAGATACGGTGGATGTCTGGACGGCTCGGAAGCTGTAGCAATTATAATCAATAAAACCACCAAGGCTCCTGTCGGTCAGATGGTACTTATTTTCAACATCATCATATACAGCATAGCCGGAAGATTGTTCGGCTTTGACAGAGCTATGTACAGTTTGCTAACATATTTCATCGCATCTAAGGTTATTGATTTTGTTGAAATCGGTATGAATCAGTCCAAAGCTGCCATGATTATAACCAATGACGCCGAGCATATCTCAAAGGCTATATATAAGAAGCTTGGTCGTACCGTCACTATTATGGAAGGCGAAGGATTGGTAAGCGGCAAGAAGGTTATTCTTTACTGCGTAATCACAAGCTTTGAAGTTCGTGAACTGCGTGATATCATCCGTAATACTGACCAGTCTGCGTTCGTTGCCATAAGTGACGTATCGGAGATAATCGGAATGCATATGAAGAAAAATGATGGGTTGGAGAAGGAAGATGAATGAAAACAAAAAACCTTTAGGTGCAAGACTTGGCGAAGGCTTCTTCTGCATCTTTTATCTTATATTTGTATTTACAGCTGTTTTTGTTTTTAGAAGCAAAGGCATAAATGCCTCTTCTGATACAGACAAATACAGATACGTTCAGGGAATGATGATGGCAATTATTCTTGGATGCGGTGATGCCTTTCATCTTATTCCAAGGATTATAGTCAATTTCAAAGGTAAATTAAAGCATCAGGAAATATTCTTAGGTACAGGCAATCTTATCTCATCAATTTCAATGACCATATACTATATTTTTATGATGGTTATGTGTGATACAATTGTCACGGGAAATTCCGGTTATGAAATTAATTACATTATTGAAAAAGCCATAATAATTCTTGCACTTATAAGAATATTGCTCTGCTTTTTTCCACAGAATAAATGGTTTAACAAAGAAGGCAATAAAAAATGGGCCATTATTCGAAATGTCCCATTTTCAATAATCGGTATCCTGATGATTGCACTTCTTATAAGAGCTTCACAGATAACAACCATATATCTGTCTGTTTTTTATATTCAATTAGCCATAAGTGTACTTTTCAGTTTTTTATTCTATCTCCCGGTCGCCATATGGGGAAGGGAAAAACCAAAGCTCGGCATGCTTATGATACCTAAAACCCTGTGCTATATCTGGATGCTGCTTGTGATACTCTTAGCATAAATTTGAAGTAAGAATTGTTATCTTAAAAATTGCCGCCATTCCAGCCCCAGTCCTTAGTTCCGATATAGGATACATATACATTTTTTGCGGGTATCCCGAGTTCCTCTTCAAATATCTTACATATAGCTGATGTAAATTGGTCATATGCTGATGATGAAGCTCCGCCGAATACTCTTACTGCAACATAAGCACCTTTCTCAAGCTTATTGCCTGCCATATACAGCGAATATTCATCCTCAAATCCAACCATAAGAAAGCTCTCCGGCTTACCTATAATAGATATTTCTTTTCCTAATCTTGATTTGATAATCTCTCTTTTTTCTTCTGATACCTTAAGTGTAATCTTTGAATCAATAAATGGCATATTATTATCCTCCTTTAAATTCTTTATTTATAAATTATATTTTCATCTAAAACGATATTCTTACTTGCAATCCTTAGCAGATTACAGATATTCAATTCCAACCAGCGTAAGTCCGCAAGCTTCTGACTTAGGACCAGCCTTTGCTCTGTCACAGGCATCAAGTATTTCTTTTACATACGAAGGCTCATACATTCCCATACCGCATTTTAGCAGTGTACCCATGATTATACGAACCATGTTATATAAAAATCCGGTTCCTTTTATGGTCATCGTAATCATATTGCCATCTTTAGAAAAATGTATATCCGTAACTGTTCTTACAGTGCTTTCAACCTGAGTTCTTGGCGTACAAAACGATTTGAAATCATGCTCGCCTATCAGATAATTTGCAGCTTCCTGCATCCTGTCAATATCAATGTTGTAATATACGAATTTTGAATAAAGTCTTACCATAGGATTCGGAAACCTATCATTCCATATTTTATATTCATATGTCTTTATAGTATCACAAAATCTCGGATGAAAGTCCGGTGCTACCTCACAGGAATTCTGTATCCTGATATCATCAGGAAGTCTCTGATTAAGAGCAAAGGAAATCTTTTCTGCAGGTATCCTCGTATTCGTGTCAAATACTGCCACATTTCCAAGCGCATGCACACCTGAGTCTGTTCTGCTGGCACCGATTACTTTTATATCTTCTGAAAGAAGCTCGGACAGTTTTTTATTAAGCACCTCTTCAATTGTTATACCATTGTCCTGTATCTGCCAGCCACAGTAATTAGTACCATCGTATGCAATTATAAGTTTTACTCTTATCATACAGACCTCAAACTTTTTTGTTAAATCAATTTCAGTCCCAAGTGACTGCTCGCATTACATATTTCATCCTTAACTACGTAAACTATAAATATTCAGAATTTAATTATAAAATAAATCCCAACCATAATCAATAATAATAAGACCATATAAGCTATATAATCATTTCTTCCGTATTTTAACTGTCTTAACTTTGACCTTGATTTGCCACCGGTATAACACCTTGCATCCATCGCATCAGCCAGATTAGAGGCTCTGTCTATCGAATTCTGAAATAAAGGAATAATCACTGTCCTTAATCCTTTTATCCGTTTTATCGGTCCACCCTTGTCAAACTCTGCACCTCTCATCTCCTGTGCTTTCATTATCCTGTCTAATTCTTCCATAAGTACCGGTATGAATCTTAATGCTATAGTTATGCCCATAGCAATACTTCCCTTTATGGCAAAGCATTTCTCAAGTCCGTCAGTAAGCTCTGTCGGTGTAGTCGTGTACATAAGTAATGAAGATACAAAAATAATGAGCAGCATTCTCCAGAATATAAAACCTGATTTTATTATTCCTTCCGTTGTAATCTTGAATACACCTATCCGAAGCAAAATATCACCATATGTGGTAAAAGCGTTTATTAACGAGCAGACAAAGATAAATATTATCAATCCACTCATACCCTTTAGTATATGTACCACCGGAACCTTAGCCATAATCAAAGTCACAAAAAAGAAAACCGTCAAAAGTCCGAATAAATATATATTTCTGTCAAACAGGGAAAGAAGTATGACGGAAAGAACCGCTCTGATTTTTACACGCGGATCAAGCTCATGTATAATCGACTTTTCACTATAATATTGTCCGATTGTAACATCCTTAAGCATACCGCTATCCTTTCAAATCGAGCCCTATGGCTTTTATAATATTATATATGCCTTGATTATTGTCCACTGTAATACAGTCCACATCCAGGCCATTCAATCTAAGTGCAGTAAGCAGCTGCATGATTACAGGAATATTACACATATCCTCTGAATTCTCAATAAAAAATCCGGGTTCTCTGTCAGAGGCTTTTTCCCTCTTCATTAAATTATACTGTCTTAAAAATATTTCATAAAATACATAAGCCGGTTTTCCGCTGCATATGACTTTGCCCTCGTCTAATGCAATAACTCTGTCTGTATATTCAGCTACACCTTCAATATCATGGCTGACCATAACTATGGTTATTCCCGCCTGCTCATGCAATGATTTAATTATCTCAAGCATCTTATGTCTGCCCTCAGGATCAAGTCCCGCAAGCGGCTCATCAAGTATAAGATATTTGGGGTTCATGGCCAATACACCTGCCATAGCGACACGTCTTTTCTGCCCACCCGACAGTTTGGAAACAGGCATATCATATACATCATCGGAAAGCCCCATAAGATTAATGGCTTCATAAGCCCGTTTTTCTGCTTCAACCTCACTTATACCCATATTCCTTGGTCCAAACACTACGTCCTCATATACGTTTTTGGCAAATAGCTGCTGCTCAGGATATTGAAGCACAAGACCAATCTTACTCCTTATCTTCTTCAGATCACATGCCTTATCCATCACATCCATACCATCTATATATACAGTTCCTTCTTCGGATTTAAGTAACGCCGGAATAAGTTGTATAAGGGTGGACTTTCCTACTCCCGTATTACCCACTATGGCAACACACTCACTATTTTCAATACTAAATGATACATCATTTAACACATCTTTTTTTCCATACGAGAAATTAAGATGATTAATTACAATGGCATCCTTAGGATTAAATTTCTCCGCTTCTTTTTTGTTATTTAAAAGCTTTGTATTCAAAATAAATTTATCCGGATATAATCCTTTGATTTTTTTAACTAATTCCGATACGGAAAAAGCATTCTTATCCCTTATAACCCCCTGATCATACAATGCATCTCTTATATCAACAATCAAAGGACAATCCAATCCGATTTTTTTGAGCTCTTCTTTGTTATCAAATATGGCCTCACGCCTGCCGCGCATATATATTCTGCCCATATTCATAATATAGATATAATCAGCAAGAAGAAGCTCGTCCATATTATGTGTAATCATCACAATCGTGATATTAAGCTTATTGTTTAATTCCTTAATAGTTCTTAACAGTTCCCATCTTGACACAGGATCAAGCATACTTGTAGCCTCATCTAATACTATACATTCAGGCTCCATTGCTAAAACTCCGGCAACTGCTACCTTCTGCTTGTCTCCTCCACTTAACTCATTAATTTTCATATCGGCCATATGCATGCCAAGTCCCGTTTTTTCAAGAGCATCGCTTACTCTTTTCCAAATCTCATCATGTGGTACACCGATATTCTCTGCACCAAAGGCGACATCCTCTGAAACAACACTTCCTATAATCTGATCATCCGGATTCTGAAATACCATACCAACTTTTTTTCTTATCTCTATCGCCCTATCGTCATCATTAATTGCATCTATCCCATCTATGATTACAGTACCTTCTATAGGTATCAACAAACGGTTCAAAATCTTCGCAAATGTACTTTTTCCCGAACCGTTCCTGCCTGCAACAGCTATAAAATCACCTTTTTTTGCATCAAAATTAATCCCACGTATAGCATTAATCATATCCGTGAGATTTTCTTCCTCATCACGTTCATAATATTCAAATTCAAGATCTCTGATTTTTATCATACTCATATTGTACCATAAAAAGAAGCAGGCGTTAAGCCTGCTTCTAAAAAGCTCACATATTTATTTTTTGAATACCATCTCTTCGCTGCCTGAACCGATTGTTAAAGTATCACCTTTGATAGTACCATTTTCTGTCTCATTATCAATAGTAAGAGAAATCTTCTCACCATCTACAGTATAGGTTCCGCTTTCAGATTCAGTATCCATCTTCATAGTAAATGTTCCATCAGACTTAAGCTCAATGGTAATCATATCTGCTACATTAATATTAACGCCCATCTCATCATAAGTCTTCTGTAAATCTGCTACACTCTGACCGGCTAAAGAACTAAGCTTATAAGTTCCTGATACATCCTTGCCACATCCAACACATAATATCATAAGTGTTGTAATCATAAAGATAGTTGCAATTATTTTTTTCATATTCTCTCCCTTTCATTTTGGAAATTTAAATAAGTTACTTGATATTTATATCATATTATCAGATAAATTTCAACTATATTATCATAAATATATACAATTATAAAGGGACTACAGCACGTAGTCCCTTAAACCCTTTATCATATACTTTTGTAAAAATTATACAAGCTCAAGTATAACCTTCATAGCTCCGTCGCCACGACGCTCACCAATCTTGATGATTCTGGTGTAACCACCGTTACGACCTGCATACTTAGGTCCATACTCATCAAATAACTTTGCAGTTAAATCAACCTTCTTGGTAGCTGCCTTCTTACCTGCAGCATCTTCCGGTACCTCAACAACAGGATATAAAACCTGAAGCATCTGTCTTCTTGCATGAAGTCTTGATGGCTGATCCTTCTTTATCTTCTTTTCTACCTCATCATAAGAAGTTACCTTCTTGCCATCTACTACTTCCTTAATTCTCTTGCCATCCTTATCCTTCTTAGCAACCTTAGCGGTTACGGTAACCTCATCATAGTTATCCTTTTCCTTAACAGCTAAAGTAATAAGATGCTCAGCAATCTTTCTTACTTCCTTAGCTCTTGCCTCGGTAGTCTCAATCTTGCCGTGATATATTAACTGTGTTACCTGATTACGA
>JAFTFE010000010.1 GCA_017449765.1 Lachnospiraceae bacterium
AACTTGCAAAAATGCTACAAAGAAAAGGGGTAATAGGGACAATATCAAATAGAATATTTTCGAATTTACCTGTATTAATGGTTGCATGACAAAACAGGTGTAGAAACAAAAGTTCCACACCTGACTTTGTCTACAGTCTGAGATTCTGAAATATCAGAATCTCTTTCTTACAACACCTTTATGAATCACCATCAATATTTCCTTCATTTGTATATTTAAACCTATACATGCCCTTACCTTTTCCGGTGACCGATACAACAACCTTCATATCCCGTAATTTTCCAATCAGACTTCTCGCTGTTGAATCAGCGCATGATAATATCTTTCTGACATACGCGGCACCAAATATTTGATTTACATCCACATTTTGATACAGCGTTTCAATGTTTGTGATGGTCGGTTTGCTATATCCCATTTCCGTACATAAATCAACGATTTTAGAAAACTCAATCATTGAAATCGCCGGATTCTTATCCAAACCGCCGACTTTTTCAGTTTGAACCGCCGACTTTTCTTCAAAATCGCCGGCTTTTTCAGTTTGAACCGCCGACTTTTCAAAGGCGGCACTCATAATTGTTGTCTTTAATATAAATGTATTACTGTTGAATGCCGGATCAGGCAAACCTACAGCCTCAAGTTCACGACACATACGATCTACACCCTCTCCATATTCCTTAACATAGCCATAGTCCTTAAGAAATGCAGCTATCTTGGGGTTTCTGGAGAAATGTGTGTATCGGATATTCTCCTTTTTCACCATTCCCGCAAATGATCCAGGGCTATCCACTTCAAGTCTGTCATCAAACATCTTTATCTGAATATCCGTTCCTTTTATGCCGTAATCTCTATGTGTGGCAGCATTGACAACAATCTCTGTTCTAACAAACTCACTGTATTCCTCTTCCGTAACGAAAATACCGTTATGTCCAAGATATGTCTTCTCTTTCATCTGAATTTTGATGAAGTCAACCGCTTTCTCTACCTGTTCAAGAATACGACCGTCAAATATAACATCTTTTACGACATTCATATCTTTACCGACCTGCGCTTCGATTCCATCATATCTAATAAATCTGATAAAAGCTCTCGGAAAGAACTGCTGCGGATTTTTTCCAAACAACAAAATTGCAGCCACAGAAACCTGCTCCTTGCCATCTTTCAACATGACGAACTTCTTATTTTCTTTCAGATATTCCTCTGCCGACTTGGGATAACCTATCCTCTTGATGTATTCACGGACAAAATCCATATCTATATCTTCCATAGTTGCATTATAGACCGGCTCGTCCTCATAATACCTTAACCCTTTTGCATACATAAGTGTCAGTCGATCTTGAAACGAAAGCTTCTTACTTTTGTCTCCGACACGAAGATATACTTCATCAGCCTGATTAGCATGAAGCAATGGGCTTGCCTCAATATGCATCAAAAGCACATGATCCTTTTTTCCTTGTGCATTGATACATTCCACCATTTCTGTGGTTATCGGAACGGTTGGATTACAAAAATCTATAGGAGTCCGCAATATTTCATTCAACTGCTCGGTATTATAATCAACGCCCTCAATCCGGCGTTTTTTATCTGATATCCCAACCGCTATTGTCCCGCCATCGGCATTTGCAAATGCACATATTATCTCAGACAAATCTGCCGGTCTAATCTGAATACTCTTTCTGTCAAATATCTGTTTTTCATCTTTAGCCAAGACTTCTTCAATCGTCACTCTGAAATCCCCCATTTTTCTGTAGCCTGCTTTATCGAAATATACTCCTCCATATATTTTTCCCTTGTATTCTATAAAACTGTAACAACAAAAATATTATATGCGTTTTACCGAATAATATCAATTACTTTCATAAAAAAAGACCTTTCCCGGTCAGAATTTCCATAATGAAAATCTACAGTGGTAAATCGAGTAGGGGTGGGTTAAACCACCCCTCTCACACCACCGTACATGCCGTTCGGCATACGGCGGTTCGGTTAGCGAAGATATAACCACGTGAATTACATCTTTCCTTGCTCTGTCAATTGTATTCCTAACCTCAAGGCAATAACCTTTACCTCTATGTAGAGTTAGACGTCTATCCTCATAATTACGTTTCGGATACTATCCCATCAGGTCTATCTTGATTCATTCACACACATAGAACACGCTAACCGTTCGGTCCTTCCTCTTTCGAGTACTATGACCTCTGCTGACTTCTCACAGTTCGTTGTTACTACGGCAAATGAGACCGTCTGTGAGACCTCACGGGATAAACCTGCCAGTCTTTCCTCGTCTACCCGCCTGATTTACGCACATGGATTACGGTTGCCTTTGGGACTTCACTGTTTTGTGCCAGCTTATCCGCCATGTACGCCTTGTATCAGGTTTCTGTTCGTCGGCAACTACTCCCCTTGTGGACTTTCACCACAGACTGACGGCATGCCCGTCATACACAAAAAAGTGTGCCAATCCGGCACACTTTGTAAAATTGACACACTTTTTTATCATATATTCTATTCTTGATTATCATACTTCCCTACGATACAACTCTTTTTACAGAAGCATATTCCGTAGGATTTTACACCCATATACCCGTCTTCAAGGACGCCTTCTTCATACTTTTTATCTCTTATCTGATCATAGGCTTCGAGAAGTCCTGCTTCCATCTCGTTATATTTCTTTCTTGTCTTTATCTCAAAGATGATAGCCGGGTCTTTTGGGCGATCAGGATATAAAACTATATCCGGACGTCCGTCTCCTTCCTCACGATTGGACTGCGGCATATAATTTGGTACACTATATAACAGTGACAGGAAAAATCCATGATAAAAGGCTTCGTCACTGTCAAATGTGCTTATGGTTTTAGCAAGTAATTCACTCACATAATTTTCTATAGTTTCTGTATCTCCCTCCAATACAGCCTTGTTCAGTACGCCTCTGTCCGTATCCTTTACCTGTTTGTCAAACCAGCTTCTTATCTGGGTTCTGTATATGCTTGCTATCTCAACATTTGGTATCTTCATTGTAAGGTAGATATCTCCGTTATCCTCACTTCGTTCCGATACCTTCTTCATATATCCTGTAAAAAATAAGAAGTTCCAAAGGTTATCCTCTGATTCGTGGATGTCATCATAGGTGATATCTTCATGTATCTGTTTTTCTATCGTTCCACCATTTATCAGTATATCAAGTTCCCGCTTCATCTTCTCATTTGCATGCCATATCATATCCTTGATTATCTGATTGGATGAGGTATTGGCCCAATAAGCTTCCGGAAATTTCATATGATTAATTGCTATGCTTGATACATACTTTATAATGCTCCATGGATTATATATTTCAGTCTGACCAAAAAGATAACCATCATACCACTCTTTTGCTTCAGGTATCCTTTCTTCCATACCATAATCTTTAAGCATCCGCTCTGTCTCACTCTGCGTGAATCCAAAAGCCTCTTCAAATCCATTATTATATACAGAGCTTATCTCCAGATGATTAAGCCCTGTAAATATACTCTCCTTGCTTATCCTTAAGCATCCTGTAACCACACCAAACTGCAATGCATCGTTGGTCTTAAGCGCTGATTCAAATAATGAACGTATAAAACCAACCATCTCTTTGTAAAAGCCTTCATAGTAGGCATTTTCAAGCGGTACATCATATTCATCAAGAAGTATAATTACATTCTCGTTATGATACTTCTTAAGACACTCCGAAAGAGTCTTAAGAGCCGTTGAATAACGTCCAACTTCAAATTCGTATTTTTCTTTATCCAGAAATTCTTCATCATCAAATCCCATTAAAAGGTTTTTAAACATTCTTCTTTCTTCTTCAGATAATTTATTTGAATCCAATATATAATTATGCCGTGCATACTCACTCTTTATTTCATCTCTTAATGCTTTGAATGCAGCTTTAAAGTCCGGTTGTTTAGCTGACTTTAGAGAAAGATTGATAACCGGATATTTTCCCATCATGGAAAGTATCTTGTCAGAAGCATCCATTATCTTCTTTCCTTCAAAGTACCTTTTTTTATCTATTATATTTCCATCCCTATCATACTCGAGTTCAAAAAATGTACGAAGCATGGACAGTGCCAGCGTCTTACCAAAACGTCTCGGACGTGTGAAAAGGGTTACCATTCCGCCTTTTTCCACCACATCTCTAATAAGCATGGTTTTATCTATATAGTATATATCGTCGTCTATCATTCGTTTATAATCTTCATATCCTATACCAATCTTTTTCACAATTTACACCTCCTCATATGAAATACTAAAATCAGTATTAACTCTTTCCTAAACTCTAACACAAAGGCGGTTAAATATCAATAAAAACCACACTTGATCCCACCAAAAGAAAAAGGGGCCTCGCATAGATAAATTTAATTATCTAAAGCGACAGCCCCTTTTGCATTATTTCCAGCTTAATTGCTATCGTCGCACTAAAATGCAAGAGAGCCGGAATACTCCGACTCTCTCAAGTATGCATTCGCAAACACATACCCCAATTAGTAATTATAATATACAACAAATGCAAAAAAAATGCAACTTTTTATATATATTTTTTTATTATAGCCATTCTATTTGCAGTATCCGGGTGTATCACAATTGCAGATACATTACTGTTCACATGTTTTATATAATTATCTGTAATTTTTTCATAACTTCTTATAAAAGACTTTATTTCTGTTTTTGATACTTTCAGTAGTTTTAAATAGTAACATATAAGTATCACATAATCACCTATAGTTTTAAAATTCACATATGGCAAACCCATCTCTTTACTCAAACACTGTTTCATAGCCTTTGACGGAGCAAAATTATTAAATCTTGTATCAAAGACAACAGAATTATGTGCAATCGCATTTCTCAGTTCTTTTATTGTATAAATATACTTATATATTAGTTGTCTATGAAGGTCGACAGACACATATAGACCTAATCTTTTAGATATGTCATCCCGAACATCATATGTAAGGCACGATAACAGATATCCAAAATCTCCCATTGTCATTATTTCAAACAAAGCCCATACTGGTGCATCTGAATATCCTTTATTATAGAAATGTGTAATTTTAGGGTTATTCTTTCTATACGCATTTGACAGGCTTGATTGAATTGAATATTGTAAATTAAGTTTATTTTGTTGCAGTTTTCTCTTTTCTTCTGCTGTAGCTGAAGCAGGAGCATTATTATACCCACTTACAACTTTATCATACATATCCTTAATCGACTCAGAATTAGCATTAACCAATATACTTTCTAACGCAATATTCTTAACTGCAGTTTCAATAAACATCACCTTACTGTAAAAAAGCGATTTTAACTCCGAATCATACTGGATTGTAGCATATATTTCATCATATGAAGTAAATGGTATTCGTTTATTTGAATTTCGAAAAAAACGGTAACCTTTATATCCATGATAATATCCTGTATTAATAAGTTCTCGCTTATGTCTTGAGCCATGTATATCAATGCCACTATCTCTTAAATGTCTCATTAAAGCATCCGTTTTTTTGTAACCCATAGACACCTCCAATAATTAGTATTATTATAATTATAGTTATATCTACCATCAAAAACAAGATATTACTATTAAAATTTACAATAAAATAGCGATTGTATTCATTGACCTTTTGGACACAACAACTATTAAAATTATATTGTATATTTTTACCATTTCCATAATGGAAATCAACAGGCAAAAGCCTTAATTTACTATTCTCATCAAAACAAAAAAATGATACAATAACAGATAGACTAATTTAGAGGTATATTTTATGTTTTATGATTATCTTTCGATTAACTTCACTACCTTGATGATATTACTGGTATTGGGCGTTACTATGTTTACCAATCGCAAACACCGGGTTCCCTCTACCCGTCTTTATTATGTTTTGGTTATCCTTCTGTTTGTCATAACAATTCTCGAATACTTTGATAATTTTGGTTCAGATAAAATCAGGCACACTCCACCGTTTGACCAAAGCAATCTGGTACGGATAAGACTTCTTGCAGCAACAGCTATATATGTTCTGCGTCCTTTTATAATTCTTCTGGAGCTTATCGTAATAAGACCCGGCAGAAAAAGTGCAATTATCTTTTCTGTGCCTGCAATAATCAATGCACTGATATACTTACCATCTGCATTTGGCGCAAAGTTCGTCTTTTGGATTGACGAGAATAACCATTGGCAGGCTACAAAACTCCATTACACTGTTTATATAGTCCAACTGTTATATGTTATGATGCTTTTCATTTTCTCTGTCAGACAATTTAAAAGTAATAACAGTGATCTCGGTATGATTGTAGCGACCATCGTGGCACTCTCACTTGGAGTTTCCTTTTTAGAAGCCCAAAATATCCTTTCCGGTTATGTAACTCCGGTTTCTGCAATGTGCGTACTGACTTACTACATCTATCTATCATATGTACACAGACAGCAATTATATGAAGACACGATTGACAAAGAGAGCCAGCTGGCAAAGGAACAGATTTCCTTGCTTCGCAGTCAGATTCAGCCTCATTTCATATACAATTCCCTTAATATTATCAGAACTCTGATTCGCACCAATTCGAGTGAGGCAGTAGAGACCATAGATAATTTTTCGGATTATCTTAAAGCACATTTTCGGAATGTCGAATCAGATGATATGATTCCCTTTGAAAAAGAGATAGATAATGTGAAGGCATTCCTTGCTCTCGCCGAAGCTGACCATGCCAGAGATATTAAAGTTATATATGATTTTAAAGAGACGGACTTTCGTCTCCCACAGTTAAGTCTTGAACCTATTGTTGAAAATGCCCTCAAATACGGGATTGGTGAAGACGGAGGAACGATAACCATCTCCTCATTTTGTGATGGAGATAACATAATCGTTCGCACTTTAGACAGCGGAAACGGAGCACGTGCAGCTTCCGCCCATGAGTCCAAACGTCTTGCAGTTGGAATTTCAAATACCAGAAAGCGTCTGGAACTACTATGTAACGGAAGACTTGAAGTTAATATCACACCTGACGGAACGACAGCGGATATCATAATACCTCAATAAAGTGAGCCAAGTAAACGCGAAGCGTTTATTTGGCAAGCTAATGAATAAGGAGACTAACCACATGAAGATACTTGTTGCAGATGATCATAAAACGATAGTTGACGGAATTATATTAGACCTGAAAGACATCCATCCCGATGCCGAGATAGTTGGCGCCTTTAAATCAAAGGATATATTGGATGCCTGCCTGAATAATCAGTTTGATGTCATATTTCTTGACATAGATATGCCCCAAGCAAACGGAATCGACATAGCAAAGAGGGTACTTGAAAAGTACCCTCGAACAAATATCATATATATTACCGGTTATGAAAAATACGCAGTTGAAAGCTATGAGACAAATGCCAGTACCTTCCTTCTAAAGCCGATTACCAAGAAGGCAATCGAGAAGGCTCTGGATAATCTTCGATTTCCTATCTCTGATATCCCGGAAGAGATGCTGCTTGCGGAATTCTCCGGAAAAGGTTATATCGGCAAAAGGATTCAATATTACAGAGAACTGCGTGGCATATCCAGAAATGAGCTTGCAGAACTTTTAAACGTGACTCCTCCAACCGTTCACAGATGGGAAACCGGTGTAAGAACCCCTGATCTTGCAACCACCATACAGCTCGCAAAAATACTTAGTATTAAGCTTGACGAGCTTATTAATGGATGAGGGGTTTGATAGTGGAAGCTATATGTTACTCTATTCCACTGTCTTCCACTCACTTATGCTCCGACTCTCCGTATCGAAATTCACCCCGACCTTTATAATTATTCTACTGTCTGCCGCATAAGCCTTTGCATAGCCCTTTTCTTCTATCTGTGCAAGAGCCGTATCAGCATCCGCGTCACGTTTGAATTCAAAGATGTATATATAATCATCTGCTTCGACTATGCAGTCCACACGTCCCTTTGCAGTATGCATCTCGGTATGAACAAACTGTCCGAGCAGCATAAATGTTATATAGACAACATTTTGAAAATCCCTCTCTACATACTTTTCATCATTTCCGTAAGGAAGTCTGGCAAAAAGCTCTGTAAATCTATCTTTTATGCCCTCAAGGTTGGCAGACTCTATATCTCGTCCGAAGTTCCTTATATCAAGCGGTTCTTCATCCTCACTGTGAAGATATGATGGTGCCAGACTCTTTATAAAGCTGTATTTTACCTCATCATTTGGATAGCCAAGCTGGTAGCTGTCAAACTTTTTATCATATCCCTTTATGGTAAGATAACCCGTCTGATAAAAAAGAGGAATCGGATCGGGATTATCCGCTCTGTAATCAAATAAGGCATATGAATCCGCATAGAGATTGCCATCTGTAAATTTCTTTGCATCAAAGTTTATCGCATTAAGCTTCTTTATCAAAAACGTAGGTGTACCGGTACTAAACCAGTAGGAATCAAATTCTTTCGCTTGTAAAGCGTTTATAAGGCTAAACGGATTATATACGCCGTTAGATTCTTTATTAAAATGATATCCGTCATAGGTTTTTTCCAACTTTTCATAGCATTCCTCCAAAGACATCTTTTGCTTGGCAGCCATAGCCTCTACTTCAGGCATAAATGCATTCTTTAACTCTGTTTCAGTTATACCGCATATATCTGCGTATTCCTCTGATAGCGATATATCTCTTAAATGATTCAGGTCACTGAATATACTAACCTTACTAAACTTGGTAACGCCTGTTAAAAATTCAAATTCTATATATCTGTCATAGCTTTTAAGCGTAGAAAAGAAACCTTTAAAAACAGATTTGTTATGTTCTTCAAGGTCATTATCCGTTATCACTTCAAGCAGCGGCTTGTCATATTCATCAACAAGGATAACCACTCTTTTACCGGTTCTTTCGTAAGCGGTTTTGATTATATGTCTGAATCTCTCCGGTTGTGGAAGCTGTTTTTGATTAAGCTCATAACGCTTCTCCCATTCTGCAAGATGCTCCTCTAAAATTTTTTCAAGTGCATCATTTTCACTAAATCCATCTCTATTAAAGTCAAAATAAAAAACCGGATATTCCTGCCATGCATCAGGGTTATCTTTTTCTAATTCTTCTATATCAAGCCCTTTGAACAGTTCCTTTTTTCCTTCCCAATAAGCGCGAATAGTTGACAGCAAAAGGCTCTTTCCGAAACGTCTTGGACGGCTTAAAAAATAGGGTTTTCCCATATGCACTAAATTATATATATATCTTGTTTTATCAACATATATATAATTATCAAGCCTTAATTTTTCAAAATCCTGTATACCAATCGGTAATTTACGCATCATAGCTGACATATTCCAATCACCTCATTTTTACACATCTGAACAAATATATAATACCCATATAAATCAGTATTAACTCTTTCATAAACTCTATCACAAAGAAGGCTAAATATCAATAAAAACCACACTTAATCCCTCTCAAAAGAAAAAGATTCCGGAATACCAGAATCTCTTTCTTACAACTATTTCATCAAACGTCTTCTAAGTGTCAGATAAAGTCCTGCCAAAACAGAATCTATCATAAGCATAACTATTACACCTATATTAATCTTATCTCCTGTTGTCGGCGCTTTTGGTGTATCCGACTTTGGCGTTTCCACATTTGCCTCCGGAACATCAGACGTTTCTGTTGTCACTTCTGTCGTTACGGATGTTTCAGTCGTTGTCTCAGTCGTTGTTGGCTTTTCTGCAGCTTCCTCTGTCGTTACAGGAATTTCTGTCGTTACTTCTGTCGTTGTCGGTGTTTCTGTCGTTTCCTCAGTCGTCGCAGGCGCTTCAGTCGTTACGGATGTTTCCGTCGTCGTTGGTGTTTCTGTCGTTTCCTCTGTCGTCGCAGGCGCTTCTGTCGTTGTTGGGGTTTCTTCCTTTTGTTTCTCCCATTTTGCATAAAGCATTATATCGGAGGTTACCTTGTCTTTCTCCGGATTCCACTTTTCAGTAAATGCTTCATCCTTGTACCATCCGTCAAAATCATAACCATCCTTTGTAATATCTGTAGGTGGTATAAACTTTGTTCCTTCAGATACAATCTGTCTTATGATGTTTCCGTTTCCGTCATTAAGAATTACATTGAAGGTCTTTTCTACCGAGTATGCTATCGCAAAGTCTGAAAAATACTGCGAATACATATATATTTTATCGCCTTCCACGTAATATGTTGCATCCGTAAAGCTTCCTGTAGGTCTTGCTGATAACTGTGTAAATACAACCACCGTTCCTTCATGGTTACGGATAATAACAGGATTTCCGGCTTTTGACGTATCGTAAGTAAGTATAATTTCAAGTGGTTTGCCGGTATCGCTTATCGCACCTTCTTTTACATTATCTACATATTTCGTCAGGTCAATCTCAAGATATTCTACCTTAACACTCTCCATGTCAACGAAGGCAAATAAGCTTTCAACCGTCTTTTTAACATCTGAAACTGTCGCTTTGCTCACTTTGTTTTCAGATACCGGTTTAACACTAAGCTCAACCTTTACAAGCCTGCCTTCTTCTGCTTC
>JAFTFE010000097.1 GCA_017449765.1 Lachnospiraceae bacterium
ATATAAAATATAAAAGCATAAAAAATTGCTTTAAATAGTTTATATCTTCTACCAGAGAATGCCGTACAACCAGTCTGGTAGTATTAAATAAAAATGTTAGTAATATATAAATACAAACCATGTTCTGTTCATACGTTAATTTAACACATTTTTTTATTATCAAATAAACAATCACTGAAATAACCGGATAAATAATATAGTTCATTAATTCATTATGATTATTTGTCAAAACACCATAGCCCCAGTTCTGATTAGAAATGCATACATTGATAAAATTTTTAATCCACACACTAAAATTTTTTCCATAGACACTCAAGATACCAATCAATGCCAAAAGGCAAAATGCTGCTACAGATATGCCAACAGCTAAAAATCTGTAAAAACGCTTGAATTCTTTTTTTATAATTATGTATGCAAATGCCATTATAACAGCAGGTACTCCAAACGCCATACCGACGTCCAATCTAAAAATAACACTTATTGCTGCTGCTCCCCAAAAAACAATATCACTTTTTACATTATTTTTATTAGTCCACCAAAAATAAACAAGAAGTAAATATATTCCAATAGTAAAATCAGCAAACACAAAATCAGTTGTACAAAACAAAATCACTGAAATATATGCCAGTTCCTCTGAACAACTCTTTTTTAAAACATAAAAAACAAGCACATAAAAAATTATAGTATAAATATATGTATACGGTATACTCAAGGCCTCATAATAATTGCCATTAATCAAATAATGAAGTATTCCTGTAAAAGTATTAGAAAGCATATGTGCATCGAAATCATTTATTACAGGGATTTTATGAAAGATAACCGTATCCATAATGCTTATTCCATGATTTGCACTTTCAAAAAGTTCATTTGGGAAATCAAAATTCTGGGTTCTTAAACATCCAAACCACACAAAAGCAATCACGCTGAGTATATATTTTTTATTTTCTGCTTTTTTTATAATACCCTTCTTAAATAAGAAAAATATTAAAATACAAAATAATATAAAAAACGATAAATACACCGATGTTCCATGTTTTAATGCTAATCCCCTGCTTCTCAAAGTATATAATAATTCTACAGCCACATATACAGCAATCGAACATAAGGTAGATATCATAGAAGCTTCCATCAATTTTTCCTGTTCGTTACAATCACTTAAATGACATAAATATATAGCCAAAAAGAGTACAAACATTTTTATTATGCTTGAAGATAAAACAACTTTTGAATCAAAAAAATGTGCAAAAAAGTAATAAACCATCATACAGTTATTTAAAGTCAAAAAAACAACCACAATATCTTTTACAATATTGCCTATATTCCCTTTATAACCATAAAAGCCTTTTACCAATATAACTAATAAAAGTATTGTTCTAAACGAGGTATAATATGATATGCTTAAATATACGACAGCAGCTAAAATAAAAAGACATCCTATGATTTTCTTAGAATTGTTGTTAATTTTTAAATTAAAACGGGATTTTTTAGTTGTTTTTACAGAAAAATCACCTATAACATCAGCCAACAGCCAAAATGACACAAACGATAATGCAACAAACAAAAAATAAATCTTTACTACACCATCTACATTTACATTTAAAGCCGTTGCCATAGAAATTATACGTTTAGAAAAATCCTTAATTACAAAATACTTACGATAATTCCAAAAATAATATCCACAAATTACAGCCAAAACAAAAGTTAAACAACCACATACAATTTTTAATTTATTTATTTTTGTTTTTTCCATTTTATAAGACCTGTTCTTCTATGGATTATATTTTCCAAATAAATTTTTAATCAAAACAACAAGCAGTTCTGCATTTCCCTTTAACGGACTTATCTTAGTGGGTACTGCTGCTTTTCGGGGATATGCTCTTGTAACAGGGATCTCACATACTCTTAATCCCAACTTAGGGGCTCTTACAGATAAATATGCCAATAATTCGTATTTTACAAATATATCTCTTAGGGGCATAACTCTTTTATCGCATAAATAGTGAGAAGAATAAGCCCTGAAGGCATTGGTCGTATCTGTATATTTAAATCCGGCAGCAAGAGATGTTATCGGTGCATGAATAAGCTTAATTGCAACATTTCTGCCAAGCGGGGTGTTTATATTTCTGCCATTATCAATAAATCTTGATCCCTGTACTAAATCATATCCTTCTTTGAGTTTATCTATGAATTTCGGAACATCTTCTATGCTGTCTTTATTATTCCCGTCTATCGTTATCAATCCTTTATATCCGCGTTTCAATGCCCACCATATTCCCATACGAAGCTGTGTCCCCTGATTACCCGGACTTTTTTTAATCAAAAGGGAATTAACCTTAAGTTTTTTTAATTTTTTTTCATCCATTGAGCCATCAGTGGAACCACCATCACATATCACTATATCTACAGAATCATATATACAATGCTTGAACGCCCGATACAATTCTTTCAGAATACGTTCCCCCTCATTTATGACAGGAATCAGCAGAACATAATCACTATTCTTGTTTTCATATTCATAAGATTCAAACGCAGGGACACCTGCTTGTTTATCATATATCATAAAAGACTTTATGCACATAATCCATTACCCTTTTTAATTCATTTAAGTCATCCGTTTTACCCATTTCCACAGATATGTACCCTGTATATCCTGCTGTGTATAATAAATCTTTTAGTTCTTCATGAAGGCTATGAGATATAACAGTTTTTAATCCCGGTTCACTAATGTGAACATGATTAATGCAGGCTTCATTTCCCCTAAGAATATTTATAGTTTCATGATTTTCCAACATAGTCCCTACATCAAGGTTTAATTTAAAACCCTCTGAACCAACTTCTTTGATAAGCTCTATTGCAGAGTCTGTATCATTGATAAAATTCGTATTATATATTGGTGGATTAGCCTCTAAACCTATTACTGTTTTCTTACTTGCAGAATATTCTCCAAGTTCTCTGAAAAAATCAACTGCAATTTTATAATCATCCTTATCCTTTATTACACGATTCCTTGGGCATCCGAATACAATATTGCCACACTCTATGGAATTAGCAAAATCTATGGCTTTCTTTGTATATTCCAACAAAAAAAGGCGCTCTTTTTCTTCACCAAATAAATGTTCCTGACGATTATACCATATGGACTGCATAGAAGAAATGTTAAATCCGTATTTTTTCTTTATATCGGCACTCCATATCCTGACCTGTTCAATATTATCATACGGTTTCTCGGGGATAATTTTGGTAGGTGCAATCTCAAGCCCCTCGAAATCATAATCTTTCATAAGATAATAAACTTTTTCATCATTTTCTGTTGTCCAAGCAATATTCGATATGGAAAGCCTCATAAATCCTTTTTATTCCTTTCTTCAAACACAAAATCTCTTATATCCCTTAGTACCTCCTGCTTTTTACAAATATAACCATCATCTCCGCCAAATAATTTATCATAAATTGTTTTGTAATTATACTTCACCGGTTTATCAGTTACTTCATTATCAAATACATCACCGGTCAAATATTGATATAATTCTTTTGCCGAAACAGGTTCTGTTGCAAGATGCAAGAGCTTAATATCAGCATCAAGAGCTTTCGAAATGTCTTTCCACAATCTGTTCAAGTTATAAAACTGATAAACATTTCGACTGTCTGTAAAATTAATTGCCGAAAAATCCAATTGTTCAAATATTTTTTTTAGATTATTTCTTTCTTCTTTATCCAGATTCTTAACCTTAAAAAAACCATCACCTTTATATTCATAATATGATGATAAAGCCGGACATATTTTTTCAAGCTCGGACATTTTTTCTTCCTTTAACATGTTAGGAATCAAATTAATAATGTCATAGATAAAATTTTTCTTAATATTTTTGCCATATAACCCCGGCAGACGCACAATTAATGCATCCGGATAATGTTCCCTGACAAATTCTTCAAGCAAAAAACGATTATATCCATACGGATGCAGAGTTTCCGGCTCAATAAGAACTCTTTCATCAACATCTACAGGATTGTTTATAACATCTATGGTTGATATGAGAACTAATTTTTGAGGTTCAATCATAACTATATTTTCCTGAGCGTCCTTTATCTGCTGCATATCTTTATCAGGTGACGCATTTGCAAGATATTTTTCTGCAGGAACACCCGAATAAATTAAAAGTTCAGGTTTTGTCCCATACGCCTGCTTAATATTTTTTGAATTATATGCTCCTTCAAATACATCCGGCATATAAATATTACTTCCGACGAACCCCGTATAACCTACTATTGAATACATAATTTCCCCTTTATTTTATCTTTTCTATACCTGAATAAATATATCTTTTCCGTTTAAACATAAGATTAATTATAAGCTGTAAATATTTAATAATTATTGTCAATATGCCAAATAAACCAAAGAATGCAAATGACAGGAAAAGTATGGTAGTTGTCCATCCTTCAACCGGATGTGCCATCAGATAAATCACTATAGAATATAAAAGCATAAAAACCGAAACAAACATCATAACCGCCGTCATAACAACCGAAAATCTGTAGCCTATATCCGTAAACAAAAGTAACGTATCAACAGCTAATCCCTTCTTATACTTTTTGGCCTTTTTATCCATTACATAAGTTTTATTGTCTGTCACATCATAAGAAAGACTAAACGTATTAAAACCACAATCTGCATATACTGCTTTTCTATATAGAACCATCTTATGCATTGAATCCACGCGATTGATTACTCTTCTGCTCAAGATTCTAAACCTTTCGGTTCTTAGTCTCTTATGCGAATCAGAATATCCCTCATATAATTTATAAAACATTTTGGAAAAAAACTTTTCTTTTTTATTTGGTGAAGCACTTACCACATCATATCCTTCCAGAGCTTTTTTATATACATTCATAATCATACTCTCGTCATAATCAACCTTTATTGTATCAAATTCAAAGACAAAATCTCCTATAGAAAGCTCTACTCCGGAATTCATAGCAGTTTCCAACCCATGAAAACCGCTCAGATTGAGCACCGAAACACTTATATATGTCGGTACATCCTTTACAATTTGCTTGATTCTGTTTATGCTGTCATCTGAAGAAGAATCATTTACACATATTATCTCTGCATTCTCAAAATTCCTCTCCAATACCGAAAGCAGCATCGTAAAGAAATTATCAATATTATTTTCATCATTATGCAAATATACAACTGAAGATATGAAATTTTTCTCTTTGTTTTCCATATTAAAGCACCTCATCCAAATCATAAACCGTATTGATTTTACCTGATAAAACACTAATAAATGTCGGTGATTTTGAGTGAAATTTAATAACAGTCGGTCTTGAATCATCTATCTCTGAGCTCATCAAAACCGGTTTGATAGTAAAGAGAGAGTTCTTGTACTTAAATAAAAACTCATCTCTAAGATATTTTTTGACCAGCCCGCTCATATAACTATAAGAAGTTTCCGGTTTGTACGGACAGACATTACAGTTTTTTATTGACTTTTTACCACATTCATTTCCTGATATCCTCTGACATTTAAATTCAGGCAAAAATGTATGGCATTCTTCATGTGGTGTAAAAGTTACAGAAGTAAGAGAATGAAGTCCTGTTTTTCCATATGGCATAATCGAAAAGAAAGGTCCATCCATAACAGTGAACCCATACTCTTTAAGATTTTCATTTGCTTCACACAATATAATTTCACATAATTCATACTTTATATCAAAGCCGTCAAATCCTGCCATATTAAGAATATTATTTACACCTGCATATGTGACATTTAAAACATATCCTGCCATATAGCTTTTTTTATCTTCTGTATAAATGACAAAAAAATCTTTGTCCTTTTCTATCTTATGTATCCTTGCACCATATTGAATGTCTATATTTTTTTTATTTTGTATCTTACTAAGATAATATTCTTTAAGTAAATCTGCATCATATGTGTATTCCCTTGTAATAAATGCGCCATCACACATATAATCTTTGAAGCAGCTTCCCACATTTATCTCTTCGCATAAAATACCTGCCGCATCACAGAATTTAAGAAATTGTTCACGATTAGTCCATGAATATCTGTCGGAAGTAGCATAAATCTGCTTAAACTCCTTATTAATACAAAAATTATAATCTTTATTAAATCTGTCAAAATATCCTGCTGACTTTATCGCTGTCGAGATAGAACGTGGATAATGATATCCCTGGTGTACACGTGCCTGATTGATTTTGGTAGCTCTTACAAATGCTGTATCCTCGTATTCAAGTACCAAAACCTTTTCCTTTTTTTCACTGCACTTAATTGCAGCATAAAGACCATAGAGTCCCGCTCCAATTATTATTTTATCATAGGTTTCCATATGATTTACTCCTGATATATCCACTTCAATACCTGTTACCTAATATATAACAGTTTATTCTCTTTTTCAACGATAATAATCCAACCGGCCAAAACAACAAATAACGCTTATTAAAATTGTTATTTGCTTTTTGAATTTTTTTTATTAAATATCATATTCAGCTATCATTACCGGCTTTTTATAGTATGTAAAGAGCGTAACAAACGGCGATGGACTGCCGTAGTACGCATCATACAAAGCAACAGTATTTTCAAGAGTTTCATTGAATGAAGACAAAAGCTTTTTCTCAACTTCACTCTCAAATCCGTTGAAATTACACCATGATGAATTATCATATTCTCCTATCAGTTTAAGCAATTCCTGTGTAAGATTCTCATCAACCTGATTCCATGTATCACTGTTCATCGGGTACAGCATAATATCTAAGTTGATTGATGAACTATTCTCCCTGAAAATATCCATGCGATTTTTTATTTTTTCAAGAATACTATCCCGATGCTCCGATAATTCATTTAAGCCAATAAGATATAACATATGCTTTTTAGGACTACTTGAAGTGCCATCTGTTCGCTCTGCCGGTTCAGTGGATAAATAAGTTGTAATCTTCTCTTCCCATACACTTCTTGTATCTTCTCCAGCAAATTCCGTGAGCTTATTCACATACTGATTTTTAATATTCTCAGACTGAACGACTACCTTATCAGCATATATGACTCCCGGCGCAGTGACATAAGACTTAAGATTATAAATATCCGTGTAATCCTCTGAAGAAAATTCGGCAGTTTTAAATGGCGGAATGTATATAAGTTCTTCTGTATATTTACGTATATTCTCCGCATAAAATTGCGGTGGTACGGTAAGACACGGATTCTCACTGTCATAAGGACTTTGGATATATATTTTCTTAGGCTGATGAAGCTTAATATTATAATCTGTCCATAACGAAATCATAATATTCTCAGGATATTCTTCAAGCTTCGTTGCCGAGATTATCTCCTCATCATCCGCAGTAATTCTTCCGAAGAAATCCTTAAACAAAACCGGAACCGGTACAACATACACATCACAGTCATCACGATTTATAATATCATTATAAATATCAGAAAAGCCTGTCCACTCCTTCGGTCCTATTGTAAGAAACAGAATTTCATCTCTATTTATTATCTGTTCATTGACTGTATTTATAAGATCTGTTAAAGCAGCTTCTATCTGTTTTATATCATCATCAATCCGTGCATTAACATCAAGGTCTGACTCAGTCAGCAAAAGATAAACCTCATACAAGGCATCACAATACGCCTGAATCTTCTCTACGACAAGCTGACAACTCTTTCGTTCTTCTCCCTTTACTCCTTCTACGAAGTTTCCCAAATCAACCGCTAATTGTTGACATTCAGGAAGAAGTGAAAGTGCATTTTCATATGCTTTTTTTTGTATATCAATCGAAAGTTCTTCGGCAAGCGACTTCGTCATATCCGCCAGCTGCTTTATACACTCCGAAACTGTGATCTTATACGAATCTTCAACCGATGCCTCAACATTTCCCGTATGCATATCATATTTTTCATTATCCGTCGATATTATACTCTCATCGAAGTTTCTCAGCATCTTCTTATCAAAGGTAAACTCAGGAAGTTTGAAATCTGCGACTGCCTGAAGATTCTCTCGCTGTTTTTCAAAATACGGATATTCGTGTCCTCCCCAGACTTTACGGATTTGAAGATAGTTTCCATAACGCCTCCTTAGCACATAATTATAACATGCCGGAACAGGTATCGACATATTCTCAAATGGAATTCTGATAAACTTTTCATAATACTTCTTCGGCTGTCCTTTTCTTCCTTTTAATATCCACGGAAAAATCTGTCCCATGCTGTCTGCTTCTGATTCATGTACACGTGCCATCTGTTTTTCAGCCACTTTATAAAGTTCTATACCTAATCTTCTGGCATCTGATTTTCTATCCAGCTTAACTTTATATTTATTTTCTATATCATTCAGTTCTTTGTCTATCGTCATCTGATGCATAGTATGCTCCACTATACCATCAGCCAACGCAATTATTCTCTTAACCTCATCACAGCGCCTGCGTTCTTTCTCTTCATCCTTATATAAATAATCCAATATAAATATATCCACAGATGCCATATATGGAAAATTATGATATTTTTTAAGATGCTCCTCGTCAAAACATATCTGATTCTGACTGACAACGCGCGATAAAAATAACCAGTGGTCTTCCTTGCGCTCATAATCATGTATGACAAATTCCTCCGGAAGCTCTCTGTCCGCTACCTTACGGAATCTGATATAATCCTCGCGTTTCATACATATGTCAAGATCATCATCCCAAGGCACAAAGCCGCCGTGACGAACTGCACCAAGTATAGTTCCCCACTCTGCAAAATAAGTAATATTATGTTTTTCACACACCCTGTCGATTGCGGCAAGAACCTCAAGACTTTTCGCCCATCCCTGCTTAATTGCAGTCGGTATATAGAATCCGTTCCTTACCTCATCCCTGAAAAAATCAATTGAAAAATCCATAATTACCTCATTCTAACTATCCCATTGCTGAAGCATCTCTACCAGGTTCGGTACAATCTGCTTCTTTCTTGATACAACTTTAGGCAGATAGCATATATTATCCTGCATTTCCACTGAAAATGCATCCTGAATCAGCTTGATTGAATCATCACCATAACAAAGTATGGTTGAACCTTCCTCAATAATATTAGTCATAACAAAGAACAACATATCGCATTTAGTTGTTGTATAACTCTCCTTAAGATAATCGTCCATTATAACTGCAAGATCTGAAAGCTCCTGCTTATTCATAGAACTAATCTGAGCAACCCCAAAGGTTATATCTTCCACATCAAAGGACTTAAAATCCTGATAAAGAATCTCATACGGCGTTTTATCTACGAGGTCACTGCCGGCTGCAAACATATCCATTGCATAACTCTCAATATCTATGCCTGCAATCTTAGCCATGGCTGTGGCAGCCTCCTTATCCATAGGTGTACACGTAGGAGATCGAAACATCAATGTATCGGATAAAATTGCAGAACACATAAGTCCCGCCATATCCTTAGGAGGTGTAATACCTCGTTCCTGATACATCTGATATAAAATCGTACCTGTACATCCTACAGGCTGATTACGAAAATATACAGGATTAATCGTTTCAATCGAACCTATTCTGTGATGGTCAATTATTTCAAGTATCTCAGCATTCTCAATACCGTTTACAGCCTGAGTGCGCTCATTGTGATCAACAAGTATAACCTGTTTTTTTCGCATGGCAAGCAAATTACGTCTCGAAACCATACCACAATAATTTCCTATGTCATCTATAATAGGAAAATCTCTGTGACGAAGTTTTGACATTACATCTTTAACACTCTCCAAAGTATCATCCAGATGAAATGCAACCAAATTGGAACTTCTCATAAAATATCTGATCGGGATACTCTGATTAATGATTCTCGCCGCTGAATATGTATCAAGATAGGTCGTTATAATATTACATTTGTATTCATTTGCAAGATCTTTTATCTCCTGCGAAAGTTTAGCATTTAGACACACTATAAGACACGATGCGCCGAGTTTTATAGCCTCTCTCTGCGTATCTTCACGGTCAACAACCAGTACAATATCATCTTCCTCAACGCAGGCTTCGACTATTTCGACATTTGCCGCACCAATTAAAATCTTCCCACTCTCTATATGAAAATCAGGATCACCGCACACTAAAGTTCCGTCCAAAACCTCAACTAAGTTGACTATCGGAGTTTTGGCCAGTCCAAGAATCGTATTATCATATTCATCCATATAAGACTTTGCTATATCATTAATGGTTATTAGACCTTTAAGCTTATTATCTTTGTAAATAATCGGTAGCGTTACAACATCTTCAGCAAGCATAAGTTTCCATGCTGCACGAAGCGAAATCTTATCCCTTACTCCCTTTGTCCTGCGAAAATCTATATCTCTTATCTGTACGTTAACATCTTCAAGCAATTCCGGCTCTTGAACATTAAAATAATCAAGTACAAATCTCGTCTCATTACTTATTGAGCCTGCTCGATTGGCAACATATTGTCCGGGATTTTCAATATTTTTCAAATACGAATATGCAAGTGCGGAACATATGGAATCTGTATCAGGGTTCTTATGTCCGACTATATGAATTTGTTTTTGTTCCATAAAAACCTCCCGATGAATTTAACGGAATAAATTAATTATTCTGCATGTTTTTAATCATTTTCTCCAAATCAGCCTTCGTAGTTATCTTAAAATTATTCTCATCTCCGGGTATCATGGCAATATCCATACCCGCCATAATTGCCGGTTCTGTCGAGCCGTTAATGCTCATAATCTTTCCCGAAAGAAGCTTTGTATTCGCCTCATAATATTTGCCGAGCACAAAAAGTTCCGGTGCCTGTCCCGCATAAATCTTCGACCTGTCAATCAGATTCGCAACAGTCTTACCATCATGGCTCATATAAACAGTATCCTTCATAGGCAGTACAGGCATTACTCCATCATGTTCCAAAACAGCTTCAAAACATCTGTCGATCAAATCACCTGTCAAAAAAGGCCTCGCTGCATCATGAATAAGCACATAGGAAGCATCATCGGCATATTTACTTATATCAGTCAGACCATTATAGATTGAAAGCTGCCTGTTAGCTCCCGGTACAGAAAAGCCTTTGAACTTATCTTTCAAAGCATTTGATGATTTCCCATCGGGTTCACCGTCACCCGCTTTACTGCATAGCACATTCAGCTCTGCTTCAATACCCTTATGCCAGGCTTCATCAGCAACTATCTGTATATAGTCAATATTATCATTTTTCAGCAAAGTCTCAAGACAATAGCTGATAATCATCCTGTCATCTACTTTAATGTATTGTTTTGGTATGTCACTTCCGAGGCGGGTTCCTGTTCCTCCGGACAAAATAAGTGCAGTGTTCATATGAAACTCCTTATTTTCATTTTTCTGCATATCCTCTACATCACTGTAGTGATAATTAAACTTCCAATTCCTTCTTGGTCATATCAAGCGCACTTTCGATTACTTCATCCATGTCATAATACTTATATTCACCCAGACGACCACCAAATATTACATGAATCTGTCGCCTTTCTTGTAAATACTGCTCCTTATAAACCAGAGCCGACTATAAGATAATCGTATTTCATCTTATTTACCTAAATAAATTTTATAAAAGTGTATTACCCTGTATCAACATTTAAACCTTAAACACATCTAATTCAGCAAAGTTGTAAAAAAACTATCACACCGACAAAATCATATAAATATATGCCAAGGCTTAAATCTCCATCCTGCTTAAGTTTATTAAGAAAACTGCTGCTATGAACCTTATTATGCTCTACAATCCTTGCATAATGTCCTTTTCAAGTCTTTCTTATAATCCGATTAAAAAATATATCAAAATAAAACAATATTTTTTTCTTCCTCTGCCAACTTCTGCATCTGTTTTGTGTATCCTGCTTTACTAAAAAATACAAAATGTTCTACTCTGTCTGATTTATGCCAATTGACCTCAACACATTTTTTCTTTAATTCATAATACAACTCCGTACCTTTAGGTTTATCTGTATATTTACACTCACCAAATACTATATCTCTACCATCAGAATCATATGCAACAATATCTATCTCTGTATCCTTATTCCACCATCTTCCAACACGGTTAATGGAAATTTTGTCACTTATAAGATTCCAAATCTTTTCTCTACATATATCTTCATATACAAAGGAAACATGATTATCTATAAAATTCTTCTTTATCTTATCCACTACATACTGCTCCTTATCTGCTTCGAGCAACCCTCTGTTTGAATATATAAACTGAAACCAAAATTTAATAAAATTATCTTTTATAAAATAAAGGCCTTTTTTACTCTTTTCAGGATTTTCCTCCGTTATAGGAACCTGTCTTTCTATAAGATCAAGATTAATAAGCACATTAAGATATTTCGATATACTTGTCTGCTTAACACTCATTACTGTTGAGATGCTACTAAGCTTATGACTTCCGCTGGCGATTGTCTTTAAAAGGGAAAAATAACTACCTATCTCCGAAACTTCTTTTTGAAGTAAAAATTCCGGTTCAGCATAAAGAAATGAATTCTTAGATAATATATTTTTCTTAATTGAGTTATATATATCTTTTTCATCAGAAAAAATTTCAATATACTTTGGTACACCACCCGTCACCGCATATCTTTTTATCATATCATCCTCAGTAAGTCCCGGAACAAAATCCTTATAATACGAAAATGGTATCTGCTTCATATTAATCTGTGCCGTTCTTCTACCATATAAAGGGCTGTCATAACTCAAAACCTGCGATGTAAGCATATTTATCAAGGAACCGCACACAATAAGCATAATATTTTTATCTTTTAATATATTGTCCCAAATTTTCATCATAACAGAAGGAAAAGCAGGATTGGTTTTGCCAATATATTGAAATTCATCCATAACAACAATAAGCTTTTCTTGTTCATTCGCAACATCTGCTACAACATTAAAAACATCTTCCCATCTTGTTGCTGTCACATTTTTCAAAAGATTATTATCCAATTCTTCTGCCACAACACTTTGAAACTCTCGAAGATTTTCATTTTCGCTTTCTTCTGTTGCTAAAAAATGAATGCTCTTTTTGTCTTCACAAAACTTATTGATTAGCGTAGTTTTACCTATCCTTCTGCGCCCATATATAACTACAAAGGATGAGTCCTTTTTATCGTATTCGGTTTGTAAGGTTTGTAATTCATTTTTTCTGTCTATTAGTTTAATCATATATTTTCCTTTTTAAGTTGCAATAATATATTTATATATAAAATTATACTTCAAATTATTATAATTTCAAGTATAACTTTATGGTTATTAGGAGTATATTTATAAATCTATATGTCATCCAATATATAAATCACTGCCAATCGAGTTAGCAAAAGCTACAATTGTATTAAGCCAATCAAATACATAATCGTGATTTAAAATACTCTTGAACTCACATACTTCAAAGCTATTTTAAAGGTACTTCATGTTTCTTAACATTATTCTTTCCTGTAAGAAAACGGACGATAATTCAAACATAATTTTTTCATTTGTTTTATCGTTCATATTATTCAACTAAACAACTTACAACCTGTATGAACAATTTTAAGCTTATCCTTATTATGTATAAAATATAATGTTTCCAGAGTCTCAGCCATATACCCTATGTATCTGTCTGCCCTTTCACTTCCCTTAGGCACAGAAAGCTCCTCAGTACGTTCAAGAATAGGAAAAAGCCAAGCACAGTAATCTCTTAAAACATCTTTTTTGGCAAGTATAACATTATAGTTATACATGAACTGTTGTTTTAAAATATCTTGAAATGCCTTTGCATACTCAGGAGAAAGTTCACTTAAAGCAGCAAGCATAGCATTCCAATCAATGTCCTTTAGATAACGATTATGATGTGCATTTATATCCGGTTCGTAAGGCATAGGATATGGCAAAACCACATCTACATCATTATTCTTTATTCTTAATATATCTTCATCTGATAGTCTAAACATACGCCTGTACTGAGCAAGTCCGTAATATTGTGCATTCAGTTTTGTAACACTCTTGTAATTTGTCTCATCTAAACCATCTTTATTAATCTTTTCGCCCGTATAAAGAACATTCTTCCACATCCAGTATAATGCGGTGGTCTCACAGTAATTCACATTCTTCTTTGATATATTCTCACCCTGATTATCACAAATATCTGCCACTCTCACATCTGTAAGTTCAGCACCAACCTGAATCGGAATCATATAATCAGGAAGTTCAATTTTTTCCTTCAAAACCCTATCCTTATAGAACTTTGCCACATATATCTGCAAAAAAAGCTTTATGTCTCCATCATTTAATCCACCGCCCATCCCCTCATCAAGAAATAAATCTCTAAACGGTAGAAACCTTCCAAGCTTTGCATGATAGAGTTGCATCAGTTCCTCCCATCTTGATGCAGTTAATCTGCTGTGATTAGTTAATCCAAAGCTATCAAGCAATTCCTCTATCTCCGGCTGAATATTTTCGGGGGTAGCTATTATAATATCTATACTATTCTTATCAGAATCCGATAATTCACCGGAAAACTCATCAAGTTCTCTGACAGGAAGTCCTGCAAGAATATCAGGATTTAATCCGCCAACCTTTGATACAAGGAAGCAGGATATATTTTTTTCAGGATATACAGTTTTAATGGCTTCGTATGTACCAAGCGCATAGCCTTGGGCTCCAAAGATAATTATACTGTCCATAATACATTTCTCCATAAATATTAAAAATAATAATATTCATTTTATCATAAATTTTAAATATTTACATCAAAAAAAGGAAGCCGGACGCATCCGACTCCCTTAGGCTTAGTCCGCAGACATTCACCGCAATTCTATATTATATTATGACATATCTATAAAAAATATTCAAGTAAAAAATCATATCTTATAGAAAATTTTTCAAACATTCTAATTTTCTTCTTGTATCAGTATAAACTATTAAAGAATATATATCATTCGATACCTCTTTCCTTAAATTACTATAACTACTTTCGAAGCTTTTTATAAAATTCATAATGTCTGTTTTAGGTGCTTTTATTAATTTCATAATATATGCAATCATAATAACATAATCAACAATAGAATTAAAGGTGAAATTATTTATACCAATTTCTCTGGACACACAATTAATAACTCTTTTATTTATCTTTCCTGTCTTAAATCTTGTATCAAAAATCATATTATTATGTGCAACTGCATTTCTTAAATCCTTAAGGGTATAAACAAGCATTGCTAACAGCTTAGCATCTGAATCAAAAGATTTATTTATTCCAATTTCATTAGATATTCTTCTTCTCGTTTTATAATCCAAGCATTCTATAAACGATGCAAATTCACCTAAACTTAATAGCTCAAAAATAGCCCAGATCGGCAACGGCTGATCCTTATCATAGTAATGATTTACTATGATTCTTTTCCCATAGTCTCTTTGAATATCACTATATATTTTATTTCTAATAGACATTCGTTTTGAAATAGCCTGTCTATATTCATGAGAGCCTACAGTATATGTTTTATAATCAAGCATTAGTTTCGAGTATATATCAGCAAACCTTTTACTTCCAGCCTCAGCAATTATTTCCTCCAAAGCAAAACTTTTCAAAGCAGTTTCCAAAAACATTATCCTTGGATAAAACATAGTTTTTAGTTCCATATCATAGTTATATACTGCTTGAACTTCATTGAAATCTTTATATGGAAGCAATTTTTTAGAAGTGGTATGATAGCGGTATCCTTTATATCCATGAAAATATCCCATATATCTTAACTTTCTTTTTTGAATACTTCCATATATTTTTATACCTTTATTATCACGCATATATTTCATTAGTGCATTTACGCCTTTAGGTTTTGTCATATATGTTTATATCCTTCCTTATATATTATTCTATATAAAAAAATTGTTTGCCAAAAACATTATTTTTTCTTTCATTTTTTCCCAATTTCCTTTATCATTACTATACTCTTCTATATATAATTCTTCATTATATCCATTAAGGACATCAAGGCATTTCATTGCTGTATCAATAATATATATAACTCGATTATATCCTATAGAAGCCAATATATTTTTTTGTCTACTTTTAATTTTTTTTAATATAATAGTTTCATATAGCTCATGACGTATTTGTTCCAAACAATAAAATCCCTGCATTATATAAATATTTTTCAAATCTTCTTTTTTTCCTTTTAACTCGTCTATTCTATTAGTAATACTTATTACATAAACCATTTGACTAATGATTTTTTTATAAAAAAAATTATTAAAATTATATTCTTCTTGCTCTGACGGTATACCTTTTTCCTTTAAAAACACTATAATTTTTTTCTGCAATACTTCTAACACAAGAAAAAACGTTTTTAGTAACAGATATAAAGCAGACATCAAAATAATAAACATGAAGTAAATATCTTCATCAGATTTTAAATACTTATTAATAATATAATTTGAAATAACTGCACTTAATATTCCACTCAAAAAGGTATTCTTCTGAACACCTAAATATCTTTCAATATTGCTTAATTTATTATTAATATCATATTCCAATGAAAGATTACCATTACGTATTTTATAATATTTAAAATCATCCACAAAACCACCCCTCTTTGTCATCAACTTTACAATTCCTAATTTCATCTTTCATTTTATTTATATAATTTGTACGCAATTTAGAATTTGACTCTTGAACGAATCTATCAATACATATTCCTTGAAAACTCAAATATTTATTTATAGTATCTTTATGTATATGGTTCAAATAAAAGTCATATAAATCTTTATTTTGACAAATAAAATCAAAAATACATTTAACGATAACTTCCGTTCCATCATATACAATAGCCATATTATTTCTATGAATAATGCCTGTTCTTTTTATATTTCTTTTTGATATCTTGAATTCTAAGCCATAAGAATTTTTATGAGTATCTTTATTAACTTTATCATATATAATATCTACCCCTCTATTACGATATGTATATTTTCTATTTTGTGTACATTTATTATAATAATCTGAAAAGTCCTCTCCATTTTCTTCATAGGCATCAAATATTCCTATTAATTCAAGTCCTTTATAAATCAAATTGACATTTTCAAACTGTCCAAAATCAAAATAACTATTTAATTCATATTCTTCTAGAGCTAATTTCATTCTTATCACTTTTGCTTTAACCATGTTGATTCACCCTCCGCTTATCAGATGTTTTTTTAGTATATTTTATATTTATAGTGTACTATATAGTTATAAGCTTTTCAAGTCAATTTTATATTAATAGAATACAATATTATAGAAATATTAAAAACATTCAATCATTACGGAAAAATTATAAAATGAATTATTAAAAAATTTCCCTTATCGAAATAATTTCACTCTCTGTTTTACCATCAAGCTTCTTAAGCACATTCTCCATATCCCATGCAACTGTAACAACTATGGCATCGACAGCAGGATATTCTTCTTCGCTCAAGCCATAAATTTTTACATCTTTATATCCAATCCTTGGGTTACGGTCTATGGAATATAAAACTTTAACATCTGAGTATTTAAGCTCTTCAATTAATAATTTACCTACATCTCCCATTCCGTAGACGGCGATATGCTTATATCCTTTGGCTATAAACTTATCGCCAGGATTTACACCGCTTTGTTTTAGCATCATCCAGTCTCTTAACAAGTTAAAATCGCCTAAATATCTGAGTTTCATATACGCCGAACGTTCTCTATCGACGGCATTTACAGCCGCATGAAAACCATTTAACAGATACTC
>JAFTFE010000098.1 GCA_017449765.1 Lachnospiraceae bacterium
TAGTTGATAGCATCCAACTTAAATTGTTTGGTGTGATGTGGTTTTTTTCTTGACATAATGAGTTCCTCCTATACTTGTTTATTATACAATATTTTAGGGGAATGTCTCATTTTATTTTGTACTAATTAGATGCTAACATTAGTTTCAGTTTCAAGAACAAAAGAAATTAATGATATGCCAAAACTAAGAGATATAAATGAATTATACTTTGTTGACAAACATGTAATGCTTGAAGTTGCACATAAAGACGGAATACTTAAAGGTTTTATTGACTTTAGTAATGATAACTATTTGGATGTTGTTATTAAGCAGTTCGATGAAAATGTAGTAGAATTGGTATTTGGTCATAAGATAGATATCAACAAAGTTACAAAAATAGAAGAATTATAGGGCAGAGAGGTTTTATATAAAATTCAGGTTTGTCGTAGAAACAGTTTAATAAAAATAATGTCAATTTCATAATGATAACCAAGACGGATAGTAATGATAGAAATATCAGAGCTATCCGTTTTTGATTATTAAATCATAAGGAGGTCATTATAATGATTGATATTTCAGAGGAAAAGCCAGCAGGCTTGATTAAGGCAGAGGAGCTGCTTGAAAAAGCAAATAATCATCTGCGTGAGGAGAGAAGAAGGGCAAGTGAGCAGAAAAGATAGCAGGATAACCACAGCAAGATCATAATGGGTGGCATTGTTAAGAAGTATTTTCCTAAGTGCATTTATTTTGAATAGCATGAGCTTGAACGGATTTTGAAGTCCTCACTAGGTTCAGAACAGTGCAAAGCGGAAATGTCAATGCAAAATATATAGCGAAGATAGGACACAGAAATGAACTTCAAAATTCCTATAATGTAAAGCGGATAGCTGAAGCAAAGAAGTGGGAAATCTTTGAGCAGATTAAAGACGATTACGCAAAAGACGGAGCTGATTTTGACAGGAAAGAGGTGATATAAATATGCAGTTTGTCAGACTTCAACATCTCAATAAACTCATGCAGGCATACAAGGATTTTAAGCCCGTATTATTCCACAACAGAAAGGAACTAATAATAACTAATTATTTTGTCATAAATAAGTCGAATTGTGTATTGAAAAACAGAGTAAATAATGTTAGTCTATATGCGTGCGAGAGATCGCACAAGGAAAGTATCCCATGACGTGGTGGTAGCCTCCCGAGCCGATTGACCAGTGAAAGCTGGAATACATAGGAAGGGAGGTGGCGTGTATGACAGTCTTTGAAACCTATATGGTTGTGCTGGGTTTAATTGATACTTTAATTGCTCTTGGTACGCTGTTAATTGCGTTGCTGAACTTTCTCCGAAAGAGAAAAAGTAAGCATAAATAAAAATGCCTCTCTCGTCTGGTCCACGAGAGAGGCAGGCTCTCTATGAGAGCATTTTAGCCACTCGGGGAGCATCCACTTTGGAGTGGGTGCTTTCCTTTTATGAGTATAACATTATTAGTGCTTTAATTCAATATATTTTACAAAATATTTTAAGTTTATTTTATATGGCGTTATGAGTAGAAAAATACTTGTAACGCCTATTTTTATGCCTATTGGCAGGAAAGGGATAATGACAATGAAAGACAATAATAATGCAAATATCAATGAAAATAAAGAGCAGGAAACACCGACGATCACAACAAAGATAGGCAGTACAACCTATGTGGTAGGACTTCATTTCAGTAAAACAAGCAAGGAAACACTGCAAGACAAGATAAAACGTATGGTTTTAGAAGATGCAAAGAGGGAAAATTAGTAAAAAAATTATTTCAATTTTTCAAATCTCTGCTCTTGACAAACAGACCCTAACGGTTCGCTGCAAGTCGAAGCTTCTACGTCCTACGGACTTGAACCTTCGAGCAGCTATCGTATGGGCAGTTCTAATGTCTCGTACCTCGACAAGAACTGCTCCTAAGGGCTAAATGATGACAGTTGGGTATAAGTGTGGTATATTTAATATGTTTAATAATTGTTGGATATAAAATTGCAAGAAACTTTGCAGACAAAAGTGATTCTGCCAGATTAAATGCAGAGATGCTTGGACTGATGGTTAATGAACCGAATGTGAAACCAGGTGAACTTACTGGAATACAGGCGAAGACGCTGGTTATTGCTGGAACTAATAATATGATTAAAGAAGAGCATACAAGGCAGATTGCGAATAACATTCAATCTGCTGAACTTGTATTCATTAAGGGAAATCATTTTATAGCGAATAAATGTTCGAAGGAGTTTAATCGAGTGCTGGGATTTTTACACAAATAAATTAAGATTCACATATTTCTATTGAATTTAATAATTGGATTATGTATATTATAATTAAGTAAAAAAATATGATGAAGGAGGTTTTTGATATGTCAGTTCCGGAAGAAACTCTTGTAAAAATGCAATCATTACCGTCTGATAAGATGTCATTAGTTATTAATTTGGTAGATCAGCTTGCAGCTATGAATCCTGTAGATATATTTGAAGCACTTCGTGAAGATGGAAAGAAAAATCCCATGAATGAAGATGATGTAGATAACTTTGTATCTGATGTGAGAAAGGAAAGAAATGCTGTTAGTGGTTGATACCAATATTATTGTTAATGCTATTAAATCGGGTGATGATAATTCAAAAGCTGTAAGACTAATGCGGGATGTTATGCGTGGCAATCATACAATGTGTGTTTCATCCGCAATTATTTCTGAATATGAAGATGTGCTTCATCGTCCACATCTTAAGTTAAATTATATTCTTGTGGAGAAATTTCTTTCTGTAATTAAAGCCACAAGTGTATGGATTGAGCCTTTGCCTACTAATCCTGATATGGTAGCCATGAAAGATGAAGATGATAGGGTGTTTTTTGATGTTGCGAAATGTCTCAATGTTAAATTAATAACTCGTAATTATAAGGATTATCCTGTGCATGAGTTAGTTACACTTATTGATGATCTTTATTAGTGTTGATTATTAGTAAATGATGAGAGATCTAATGGTATAATCACACCATATGATAAAATATTTTAAAGACTTTTTTTGAACGATAAAGGGCACATTATGTGTCCTTTTATTGCTTAAGAAACCTCTGCTCTTGACAAACAGACCCTAATGTCTCGGTGTTGACAGAAGCTACTGCGCCTTTTAGGCTTGTACCTTCTGACACCTACGGTGTATAAGTTCGACTACGAAAATCATAGATTTTCTGTCTCACTTATGCATATGGGCAGTTTGGTAAATTTTTGGCATATTTACAATTACAACTTGTGGGATTTGCATTATTTTTCGCAGGGAACAGGTACTCCTGCGACTTCAAAATAATGTTCTCCCCAATTACACAGTGCTTCCACAATCGGAACGAGAGACTGTCCGAATTCTGTCAGTGAGTATTCTGTTTTGGGAGGAACGACAGGATAAAGTACCCGGTCAATTATCTCGTCTTCTTCCAATTCTTTCAGTTGTTTGCTGAGCATCCGTGGGGTAGCCTGGGGTACTGCTTTCTGAATTTCATTGTATCTGCGGGTTCCGTTAATCAATTCGTAAACGATCAATGCCTTATATTTTCCACCAATCACATCCATAGCTGCTTCCACAGGACAGTTATATCCTTTTATCTTTTCTATGTTCATTGAAAATCTCCTAACTATACTTTTTGATAGTATATTACAAAAAAGTGCGTACTTGTAAATATGGTTATTATAGCTATAATTATATCCATAAGAGACAGAAATGTCAATCATTGATAAAATATAGCAGTGAAGGAGATATTATTATGGAAAAGATTAAAGTATCTGATTATGAAGAGGTATTGGAAGCAGTTGCAAAGTACACGGAAGGCTGTAAGGAAGGTAAGAGTGATATCATGAAGCCTGCTTTCACAGACAATGCGTTAATGTATGGTTATCTGAATGGAGAATACTATAACGGATCCATCGAAGCATTGTATGGCGCTGTTGATTCATTTGGTCCGGCACCTGATACAAAGGCAAGAGTCGATGTACTTAGCATTGAGGGAACAGCAGCGGTAGTCAGGGTTACTTTGGAGGATTGGCATGGATTAGCATTCACCGATTTCCATAGTCTTATTAAAGAAGATGGACAGTGGAAGATTCTTGCAAAGGTATTCCATCAATATCAATAAGAGTGATCCGGAGGAAATAAGATGGATTTTATGGAGCTTGCTGCCGACAGGTTCTCTGTACGTTCATTTACAGACAGACCTGTAGAGCAGGAGAAGATAGATAAAATACTGAAGGCTGCACAGCTTGCACCAACGGCAGTTAATTTTCAGCCGCAGATGATATATATATTAAAAAGTGAAGAGGCTATGGCTAAGATTAACCGATTGTGTCGTTGTATCTATGGGGCACCGATGGTTTTCCTGATCTGCAGTGATGAAAGCAGGACATGGAAAAGCCAGACGGAGCGTGGGTACAGCAGCGGCGAGATGGACTGCAGTATTGTATGTACCCACATGATGTTGGAAGCATGGGAGCAGGGCGTAGGATCTGTATGGGTAAGGCTGTTTGATGTCAGGGCTGTTGCTAAGGCATTTGACCTGCCTGAGAATATCAAGCCGGTGTGTCTTCTGCCTGTGGGTTATGCCACGGAGGACTGTGTGCCCTATGCTCCATGGCATGATGTATATAGACCAATTGAGGATTTTGTGGAAGACTTATAATTGTGAAAGGAAGTAACAAAGAAATAACATGGGAGGTCAACTTATGTCAAAGAATATAGTGATTTTGAACGGAAGCCCCCGTCCAAAGGGAAATACTTCGGCACTGACCGCAGAGTTTAAAAGGGGCGCAGAGGAATCTGGAAATAAGGTGACAGAATTTCAGTTGTCACGCATGAAGATCAATGGTTGTCTTGGCTGCTGGCATGGCGGAAAAGACTTGGAGCATCCCTGTGTCCAGAGAGATGATATGGAGCAGATATATCCGGTGTATCGGGAAGCGGATGTGGTTGTTCTGGCATCACCGCTTTATTACTGGTTCATTTCGGGATTTTTGAAAAATGCATTTGACCGTCTGTTTGCAGTTGCGGAGGGTGATCCGAACTATAGGAATCCGAAAAAGGAATCTGTTCTTATAATGGCAGCAGAGGGGGCAGGATTTGAAGAAAGTGAACACTGGTATGACCATCTTGAAAAGCATATGGGATGGAAGAGCATTGGAAAGATTCTGTGCGGACATGTAACCCAGCCCGGAGATATCCAGGGAAAAGATGAACTTAAGCAGGCATATGAACTTGGAAAATCGATAAAATAGACAATTAAAAAGTCGGCTATGACAAAAGAGGATTTTATCGGACAGGCAGAAAAAATTCAAATGCGTAGTCACACATTTCCTGAGATAACCGGTTACGAAAAACAGGATCATATGATAGCCGGTTGCCGCTGTATAGTCTATTCAAAGACAGGCAGTGACCACAGTAAAGCAATCGTTTATTATGCAGGAGGAGGATACATAAGGTATCAGCTGCCGAATAAAAAAAGCATACGTCACTATATAGACCAGACCGGCTGTGATCTCTGGATTCCCTTATATCCGCTTTATCCCGAAAAAGATATGTATGACGGGGTCAAATTCGGATATGAACTGCATAGAAAAATGATTGAAATCTATGCTCCCGAAAAAATCGTATGGCTGGGCTACTCGGCGGGAGCGGTTCTGGTGATGGGGCTTGGCAGACATATCATACACGAAAATAATGAGCTTCCGATGCCGAGTGTTATCGTGGCTTTTTCGGTATTCAATCTGTACACCTCGCCCGAAAGTTTTGAGAGAATGAGCGCACTCAAGGAAAAGGATGTTGTTATGGGCGGTGAGCTTCAAAAACAGTTTAAGGAGTTCTATGATCCTGACGGAACTATCCCTAAGCATATAGCAGGCTGTGCTGCAAATGACGATTATTCCAAATTTCCACCTATATTGCTTGGCTTTGGAGGAGACGAAATGATGTCAGGTGATGCGCCCGATTTTGAGGCAGCGTTTAGACGTTGTGGTGTGGATGATTACAGGATACATATTGAGCCTGATATCTTTCATGCATATCCGGTCTTTACTTTTACTCCGGAGGGAAGAAAGGGAGAAGAACAGGAGAAGAACAGGTCATAGACTATATCAAGGAAAAAATGAAGTGAGATAGATGATAAGTGAGGATATTGATAAAAAATTATTTGAAAATTTTTTAAATTTGTGATAATCTTTTCGAGTAAATTAAATAAAAACATAAACGACACATGTAGTGCTCGGCACGTAAATCTGATCACGGTACGTATGTAATCATTGATGATGAAGTATATATCGGGTCATAAGCCGGATTACATGTGTCTTTTTGTTTTGAGAAAAGGAGATTTTATATTATGCCAAGAAACCAATTTCAAAGAATGATCTTTGCACTATTGACCGTCATTATCACCGTACACGGGTATGTTTTTTACAGCCTGTACGTAGTAAATGGCAAGCTTCTCATGGAGTTAAATGCAGCAAACAGTGTAATTGATGCCATTAATGCCCAAGGGGGTGTCTATATGTTTGGCAGAATGCTTCCAATCTGGGCAGTGGTAATTGTTGAATTCATTTTTGCATATGCATTAGAGTGTCTTGTGGGAAGTCCCTTGTCATTTAAGATGGCCTGCAGAATGTTTGATCCAAGGAATAATCACCCAATGATATTTGAAACAGCGATCATTTCATGCACAGTACTTATTATGTGTCCGGCCATGAGCTTTATAGCAGCATTTCTGTATTATCCGTATTACAATGGGTTTAACATTTTAACATTGATAGCAAACTGGTTTGAACTGATCTGTCATAACTTTCCGTTTGCATTTTTCTCACAAGTGTTTTTCATCCAGCCGATTGTAAGATTTATATTTGGGAAGCTTTTTGCTAAAGACATCGCAGCACGAAATGAGCAGAAAGAACCGGAGAGACCGCAGGATGAGACAGAGGCTATTGCTGATATATTCAGACGAATGAATGAAATCCAGGAGCGGCTTGAACACGAGAGAAGACAGCGCAAAAAGCTTGCCGAACAGATAAACAAATAAAATATAATTATAAAGAGCTTTACTATTTCAGACAAGGGTTGATACCTTGAGGAACAGTAAGGCTTTTTTATTGCATTGACGGTTAAGGATAAAATATCGTTCAAGCTTGTTTGAGTGGCAATTAAGGCGTTATTAAGGTATAGGGCAAGTATTTCTACCCTTAATGGTAAATTTGAGCTTAATGAGGGAGTTAAGACATTAGAGAGGTCGGATAAGTTGTCATTTGAAAGTTGGAATTATAGATAATAAATGAAATAGGCTTCATTTCTTATGAATGAAATAAAGCCTATGAATCTTTTCTGTATTCGATTATATCAGTTATATCACAATCAAACATTTCGCATAATTGATTTAATGTAGTCATTGTAATACTTCTGTTGTGTTTCAAATTATCATACATACCATGACTTACATGATAGTCGTTAATAAGTTTATACGATGTAATTCCTTTTTCTTTAAGAGTTTTCCATAATGGATCATACGTTATCATGTGTTTCACCTCACATGAACATTTTAATGTAAGCCCGTCAAAGTGTATATTTCCAAAGATACGGAAATAATTTTGTTGACGTTATAAGATTATGATTTTATAATTTGATATATGACTAAATGTTGGAGGAATCAGTTATGCTTGATAAAATAACTGAAGCTGAAATAGAAAGAGATAGGAAGATATGGTCGGGTTGTAGCCTTAAAGATGTATATGGTGTCGGTTGCGAAAGAATGGTAATGGGTATAATTGTGGAAGCTATGCTGAGCGCAGGATACAGAAAAGGAAATATCGTTCATGTAATGAGTGAAGCGGTAGACGCGATAGATGAATTGTCTGTAAAAGAGTTTCAAGAGATAAATAACGATTATTTAACAAGAAAATATAAGAAAAGCAAACGTGATAATAAATAGTATTTTTAAGGTGGTAGCAGATTTGCTACTGATTGTGATTTATAAATGGGCTTATGGTAGCACCTTGATACTATTCATGATATCTAAATTGAAAAATAGGAATGGCGTCAATTTTTTATTGTCATCAAAAATCTGTTTTGCTATAATGATGAAAACTACTGATAATAAGAGAAGAAAGAGGGAATGTGAATGAGGAAGATAATAAAGATAATGTTGTTGGTGCTTATGTTAGGGGTACTAATACCAACAATGCCAACAGAGGCAAAGACAAAGACAGTAACAATTAAGAAGAATAGTGATATACCAAATGCAGTAAAGAAGTTGCATAACAATGCAATGAAGAAGAAAGCAACAAATATCAAGGTTAAGGGTAATCTTAATAAATCAAGAAAGATTATCAAAGAGATGGAAAGTCAGATACAACAGTATAATGGGAATGGTGTAATATTGTTGATAGATGCAACAAAGAAACCAAAGACATCAAAAGGTTATACAACCTATAAAGTTACAAAAGACTGTGGTAAATGTTACATCTATTGGAATAAGGTAGTAGATAAGATGGAACAAGAGGCAGTAGATTGGGTACAGACATCAAATACTGAACAAGACACAGGTGCAACTAATGAAAGTGCAAATGCTGTATTATCAATTATCAATCAAGCAACAAATAATGAAACATCAAAGCCTATAAAATATGCAATAGGTACAGGACAAAAAACATTTGCACAACTTACAGATTATGAAAAGGTAAAATTCATAGATGAACATGGGGTATTCTCATGCACATATAAATCTAAAAATCATGTAGGTATGTACTATTCAAAAGAATTTAGTGGTGGCTCATTTTTAGAAGGTAATTATAATGGTATGTGTCAAGGTTTTGCAAAAACAGAAATAAGTATGTTTATGAATTTAGGTATATGTTCAGAAGATTGTGGGGCTAATAATCATTCATGGTCTAAGATATATATTCAAAGTCCAGACACAGGAAAATATAGATATTATCTATTTGATTATGGGTTATATGATGATATGAATAAAAAAACAAGTACAGGTGCATATATTAGTGATAAAGATAATGATGAAGAACCATTTCCAGATTATGTAAAGGCAGATACATGGAATAAAATAGAAATATATTGGCATGAACCATATTTCTGTCATAAAAATATTATAAATAAATTATTAAAATTAAAATAGTGTATGCAGTACAAATACCCTTATCATCTTCAAAGGTGCTTAACATAAATACATATTTTGATAGTTAAATATTTGGATTGGAGGTTGTATTATGGGGCAGTTAGAAATGGGAAAGGTATATAAATGGTCTTTGATTAGTGCAACATACCCTAATATGTATGCAATTATTACAGATGTTAAAGAAAAAGGTGGTTTGATACAGAGTTGTAAACTGTTAGAGATAACAACATATGAGAATAAAGAAAAAGTTGTGCATGAATACAAAAATTCTGATATAAACTTCGATTGTGTTCGTACTACCTTTTCAGCTCCGAATATGGGGGCATTAAATTGATATAAGAAGAAGTTAAAGAATAAGCATCATACTTTGAGGGTATGGTGCTTATTTCAATGAAAAAAATTTTTTAATTCACCAACTTCAGTAGGCATACGATATATCGTGTTTTCCTATTCTTCCACTCTCAAATTTATTGTTAATATTATTAGAGATGTATTATTTTAATTCTACCATACAAGTTGATAAATAGAATGTTGAGCGTACTTACACATTTATATAAGAATTGAATTCAAGATGGATAGTAATGATAGAAATATCAGAGCTATCCGTTTTTTATTATTAAAATCATAAGGAGGTCATTACAATGATTGATATTTCAGAGGGAAAGCCAGCAGGCTTGATTAAGGCAGAGGAGCTTCTAGAAAAAGCAAATAATCGTCTGCGTAAGGAAAGGAAAAAAGCAAGTGAGCAGAAAAGAAAGCAGGACAACCATAACAAGATCATCATGGGTGGCATTGTTAAGAAGTATTTTCCTGAGTGCATTTATTTTGAACAACATGAGCTTGAACGGATATTGAAGTCAGCACTTAATTCAGAACAGTGCAAAGCGGAAATTGTCAAAATAAAAAACGAGTGTTCCGAAAGTAAAAAAGTGTAATAATACTGTCCCCGAAGGGCGCACGCACCACCTCTGGTGGTGTATCTGTGCGCACCGAGAAAATCTCGGTGATTAAGTTAGCAGGATTTTATGTCTGAAAAAGCTGTTATATTTACATTCATTTTTCCAAATTTATGTGCCTTCCGACACATCACATGGGAGTAAGGGCAATGTCACTTGAACAGCAGGGGATCAGAACTGAAAAGTGTGAGTATAACAGATGGGTTAAATGGCAGAACGCTATAATAACCAATGCACTTACCA
>JAFTFE010000099.1 GCA_017449765.1 Lachnospiraceae bacterium
AGTATCTGCCCTTTTATTTCAATGTTTTCTTTGTGCAACTGCAATGTTGATGCCATAGCATAATAACCGCCTGCGGAGTATCCCATGATAAATATATTGTCAGTATCAATATTATATTTTTCACTGTTTTCATTAAAATATTTTACAGTATCCTTTATCTCATCTATCGCATACTGCTTGTCATATCTATCATTTAATAATTTGTAATTTACAGTAACTACATTTACCTTCCATGATGAAGATATTCTGTCACTTTGTGTGTCCAAGGTATCAGCATCACCGGCTATAAATGCACCACCATGTAAATTGATAACCAACGGAAGCTTTTCATCCGTATTTCTTATGTAAATATTAACATCTACATCCTCGTTGTTTTCTCTTTTTATAAATAAATGCTCACCAATTATATCTTCATCTGATTTAATCATAAGCTTTTGGTCTTTCTCCTGTATTTTTCTGTCATATATGAATTTAATAATTATTAATAAAATTAGGACTATTATAATTACTAAAATGACGCCTAAAGTCTTTAAAAGTTTTTTCATTACCTTCATATATTTCCTCCTACCATAAGGTTGTAACATTTGTTACATGCTGATATAATTATATCTTGAATGAAAAGCTACGACAATATTCTTAAGTTTAATTGTTACAAACGGAGGTATTTTGTTACATCATGAATCAAAATGAAATTAAAAACAGTATCGTAAAAGAATGTCTTACTGATGCTTTATTTATGCTAATGGAGAAGAAAAAATTTGATAAAATCAGTATTACAGAATTATGTGAAAAAGCCGGTGTGAGCAGATTATCCTTTTACAGAAATTATAACAGCAAAGAGGATATAATAGTAAAATATTTAGACAATAAAGCAAATATCTGGTGGAACAGACAGCTAAAAGACTCCAAGAAAGATATTATACTTGGAATGTTCAAGCACTTCTATAAAGAAAAGGATAAACTTAAAATTATTTACAAATCCGAACTATCTCACCTTTTATATCAAAATATACTAAATTGTACAGGTCCTAAGAATGAACTTTCCGATAATGAAGCTTATTCAAATGGATGGATATCCGGAGGAATATTCGGTTTTTTGGACGAATGGATAAAAAGAGGATTTATAGAAACGCCTGAGGAACTCACTGATATCTTTAATAACAAACAAAAATATTATACTAACAGTGATATTATAGATAACAATTACAGATTGTATGGTTAGCCTAAACATTTATTTATAAAAAAATTTCAGAAAATATTGACTTATTTTAGCTTAGAATTTATACTATTAAACGATTGATTTGTTTAATGATATCGTTAAAATTTATAGAAAAGAGGTAAGACAAGATGGCAAATGTTGATTTAAGTAAGTATGGCATAACCGGTGCCAAGGAGATAGTTTACAATCCTTCATATGAGTACCTTTTTGAAGAGGAGACTAAGGCAGAGCTTGAGGGATATGACAAGGGACAGCTTACAGAGCTTGATGCAGTTAATGTAATGACAGGTGTATACACAGGACGTTCACCTAAAGATAAGTTCATCGTAGTTGATGAGAATTCAAAGGATACAGTATGGTGGACAACTGATGAATATAAGAATGATAACCACCCTGCTACACAGGAAGCATGGAAGGCAGTTAAGGACATCGCTATTAAGGAGCTTTCAGATAAGAAGCTTTATGTAGTGGATGCATTCTGTGGTGCTAACAAGGATACTCGTATGGCAGTACGTTTTATCATGGAAGTAGCTTGGCAGGCACATTTCGTAGAGAATATGTTTATTAAGCCTACTGATGAAGAACTTGAGAACTTCGAGCCTGACTTCGTAGTATACAATGCTTCAAAGGCTAAGGTAGAGAACTTCAAGGAGTTAGGCCTTAATTCAGAGACAGCAGTTGTATTCAATATTACAAGCCGTGAGCAGGTAATCATCAATACATGGTATGGTGGAGAGATGAAGAAGGGTATGTTCTCAATGATGAACTACTATCTTCCGCTTAAGGGTATTGCTTCTATGCACTGTTCAGCAAATACTGATATGAACGGTGAAAATACAGCAATCTTCTTCGGACTTTCAGGAACAGGTAAGACTACACTTTCAACCGATCCTAAGAGACTTCTTATCGGTGATGATGAGCACGGATGGGATGATAACGGCGTATTTAACTTTGAGGGTGGATGCTATGCTAAGGTTATCGACCTTGACAAGGATTCAGAGCCTGATATCTATAACGCAATCAAGAGAAATGCACTTCTTGAAAATGTAACAGTAGATGCAGAGGGTAAGATTGATTTCACAGATAAGAGTGTAACAGAGAATACTCGTGTATCTTATCCTATCAATCATATTCAGAATATTGTAAGACCTATTTCATCTGCACCTGAGGCTAAGAATGTTATCTTCCTTTCAGCAGATGCATTCGGAGTACTTCCTCCTGTATCAATACTTACTCCTGAGCAGACTAAGTATTACTTCCTTTCAGGATTTACTGCTAAGCTTGCAGGTACAGAGAGAGGAATCACTGAGCCTACTCCTACATTCTCAGCTTGCTTCGGTCAGGCATTCCTTGAGCTTCATCCTACTAAGTATGCTGAAGAGCTCGTTAAGAAGATGGAGAAGAGCGGTGCTAAGGCATATCTTGTAAACACAGGCTGGAACGGAACAGGAAAGCGTATCTCAATTAAGGATACCCGTGGAATCATTGATGCAATCTTAAGTGGTGCGATTCTTAATGCTCCTACTAAGAAGATTCCTGTATTTGATTTCGAGGTTCCTACTGAGCTTCCTGGAGTTGATCCTAAGATTCTTGATCCAAGAGATACATATGCAGATGCTGCTGCTTGGGATGAGAAGGCTAAGGATCTTGCAGGCAGATTTATCAAGAACTTTGCTAAGTATGAGGGCAATGAAGCAGGTAAGGCTTTAGTTTCAGCAGGTCCACAGTTATAGGATAAAACAAAATAAAGAATAAAATTTCTAAGCGAGGGATTGTCGAAATACAGTCCCTCGTTTTTTGTCGTATGCCGTATTTATTTTGTAGACGCTTTATGAATAAATATGTTCCGTGGTGTGTTAAAGTTAATGGTAACTTAAATATAAAAGTATAAACGTATAATACGTATATTAATTATGGTTTAAGTATTTGCGTTAGTTTATTGAAGGGAGATGTGACGTCATGGAAACCTATATGATAAAGGATGCGGCAAAAGAGCTTAATGTGGAGGCCCATGTTTTAAGGTATTGGGAAGAAGAACTTGGACTTGCCATAAAACGTAATTCTATGGGACACAGATATTATGATGAAAAGGATATTAAAATATTTAAGAATGTTCAGGAATTAAAAAAGCGCGGGCTGTCATTAAAGGATATCCGAGATGGGATTGAAAAAGCTAAGAAAGAACAGAATTTAAGCGGTGAAGCAGATAATTCTTCTAAGGTGGTATTAATTCACAAGGATAACAATGATACAGATCAAAACGAGAAAAATAACAAATCAGAAGCAGAGATATTGGAGTTTAACAAAGTCTCCAAGGATGAGAAAGAAAATATAACGCATGACAAAGGTACTGAGGTTAAGATAGTTGACTTCAAGATGGCACAGTTTCAGAATATAATGAATAAGGTTATTGCAAACGCTTTAAGAGAAAATAAGGATATAATAACTGACTCAATTAAGTCGGAGATAACTGTCGATGTTATGAAACAGTTTGATGCAGTTATGCGTGAAAAGGATGAAAAGGAAGAAAGAAGATATAAGAAATTAGATGAGTGTCTGAGAGAAATCCAGAAAGCCAATATGGAAGCGGCAGCAACAAGAGAACGAAGATTTTTCAGAAAAAGAGCAAAGCAAAGATATAAAAATTAAGACACAAAAAACATATTTTCAAATATTAGTGGTTGTCAGATGATTGCTATGATATAATGAGCATATGTTAGTCATATATATGAAGACTATGAAGCACTTACGTTAAAGCCGATAACAGAAGATGAATTTAATTCGTTAAAATTCGAATATTAAAGAACAAGCCTGTACACTTGAGTAATACAGGAGGGAAGAAATGATTTATACAGTTACATTCAATCCGTCACTTGATTATTTTGTCACGGTTAATGATTTTCAAGTTGGAATTGCAAACAAAACCACATCGGAATTAATACTGCCGGGAGGAAAAGGTTTAAATGTATCGGTTGTCCTAAAAAATCTTGGCATAGATAATACTGCTGTATTTTTTAAGGCGGGATTTATCGGAGACGAGATAGAAAAAAGGATTAAGGACATAGGAATAACTACAGAATGTATACCGGTTAGGTGTGGCAGCTCACGTATCAATTTAAAATTAAGAAGCATAGACGGCACAGAGATAAATGGGATGGGACCGGATATCACAGCTGATAATATAGAAGAACTCATGATAAGACTTGATAAGACAGAAGCAGGTGATACGCTTGTACGCGCCGGAAGTATACCGGATTCCGTACCTGATACGATATACAGTGACATTATGTCAAGACTTGAAAGAAAGGGCGTGCGAATAATCGTGGATGCAACCGGGTCACTGCTCGTAAATGTTCTAAAATACAAGCCTTTTTTGATAAAACCTAATAATTTTGAACTGGGAGATATATTCGGTGTTGAATTAAGAACGAGAGAAAGTGTTCTTCCTTATGCAAAACGCTTACAGGAAATGGGGGCAAGAAATGTAATTGTGTCCTTAGCCGGTGAAGGCGGAGTATTGATTGACGAAAAAGGTAATACATATATGAGTGAAGCTCCGAAGGGGAAACTTGTTAATAGTGTTGGTGCAGGTGATTCGATGGTCGCAGGATTTATCGCAGGATATCTTGAAAAACAAGATATGGAGTATGCTTTTAAGATGGGGCTTTCTGCGGGTTCGGCAAGCGCTTTTTCTGAATTTCTTGCGACAAAGGAAGAGGTTGAAAAAATTTACAGAAGTTTATAAAAATAAGAAGTTGAATAAAAAAAACGATAATTCCGCATAGATTTAAAAGTGCGGTTATTAAAATACGGATGGAGTAAAAAATCTTCATCCGTATTTTATATTTTGGAAAATTAGTTATTATCTTCAAGCGAAAGAATATGGTTATGAATCTCTGTCATACGCTCATCTAATTTGGAACTTTGATTTGCGCAGTCTATTAACTCGTCCGAAATCTTTTTGAGTTCATCGGCAGGAATATTTTTCTTATAACGAAGCTTATGCTCGAGACTTGCCCAGAAGTCCATAGCAATAGTTCTAAGTTGAACCTCAACTTTCATCGGTCTTTTTTCATCCTGTAGAAATATTGGAACTTCAACTATAAGGTGAAGGCTTCTGTATCCGCCCGGCTTGGGATTTTCGATATAATCTTTTTTCCTTATAAGTTTAATATCATCCTGTTTGAGCAGACTGTCGGCGAGCATATAGATGTCATCTATAAATGAACATACCACACGTACACCTGCTATATCGTAAATGTTTTCTTCTATTGCTTCGAGTGTAAGCGGTATATTTTTATCGCGAACCTTACGTATAAGGCTGTCCATAGACTTAATTCTTGTCTTAATGCTCTCTATGGGATTTCTGTCGTATTGGAGAGAAAACTGCTCATTTAGTACATTGAACTTCGTTTCTATTTCCATTATGGCACAGCGGTAATATGAAAAAAACTGATCCATAGGAAGCTTATTTTCGTTCATAAAATCAAGGAATTCATCGGACATAAGTCCTTTTCTTATGAAATCCTCCTGAAGCTGTTCGATATATGTGCTTAAATAATTAAAATCCATATTTGTCACCTCTGATAATTGTGTTTTATCATTTTATCTGTATATAAATATTTATTTATAA
>JAFTFE010000100.1 GCA_017449765.1 Lachnospiraceae bacterium
CAATACATAAAGTTAGTCAAGCAGGCCTGCGATGCGTGCAAGCATATAGGCATCATCACGGGATATAATGACACCGAGACAGGATATAACGGCAAGCCGATTGTAAAGGATATAGAGTTTGGGGTGAGTAAGGGTGAGATTCTCACGCTTATCGGTCCGAACGGTTCGGGAAAGTCTACAATTTTAAAAAGTATAACCGGGCAGCTCGAGGTGGTTTCCGGTACGGTATTTATCGGAGAAAATGATTTAAAGGATATTAATTATAAGGATATGGCGAAAAAGGTTTCAGTGCTTTTAACGGAGCGTGTGAGACCGGAGCTTCTTACATGCTATGACGTAGTGGCGCTGGGAAGATATCCTTATACAGGTAAAATGGGAATTCTAAGCAAAGAGGATGAAAAAGAAATTTTTGAATCCATGGAGATGGTCGGAATACTTTCGATTAAGGACAGGGATTTTCAAAAGCTGAGTGACGGACAAAAACAGCGTGTACTTCTGGCAAGGGCTATATGTCAAAAGCCCGAGGTACTGGTTTTGGATGAACCTACCTCATACCTTGATATAAAGTATAAGATAGAGCTTTTGGAGGTCTTAAAGAGGATGGCGAAAACAGAAAATGTGGCTGTTATCTTATCCCTTCATGAGATAGAACTGGCAGGCAAGATATCTGACAAGGTGCTTTGCGTAAAGGGTGAAAATATCTCCTGCTACGGTACACCTAAAGAGGTCTTTAAGAAGGATATAATTATGGATTTATTTGATATAGATGAGGATGCATTTAAGATGTATTTTTCAAAGGTGGATTTCTATGGCTAAAGTTATTATGGTTCAGGGAACCATGTCAAATGTGGGGAAAAGCTTAATAGTGGCAGGTCTTTGCAGAATATTTAAGCAGGACGGATATAAGGTGTGTCCGTTTAAGTCGCAAAATATGGCGCTTAATTCATATATAACTGCTGATGGCCTTGAGATGGGACGTGCACAGGTTATGCAGGCAGAGGCAGCAGGAATTGCGCCTGATGTGGCTATGAATCCCATACTTCTTAAGCCTACAAGTGACGTAGGCTCTCAGGTTATTGTAAATGGTGAAGTAATAGGCAATATGAAAGCCAGAGAGTATTTTGAGTATAAGAAGAAGTTAGTGCCTGAAATCATGAAGGCATATGAAAAGCTTGATAAGGAGTATGACATTATCGTAATCGAGGGTGCGGGAAGTCCCGCAGAGATTAACCTTAAGGAAAATGATATCGTAAATATGGGCATGGCAAAGCTTGTAGATGCTCCGGTTATCCTTGTTGGTGATATAGACAGGGGCGGTGTATTTGCTCAGCTCCTTGGTACGCTTATGCTTTTAGAGGATGATGAGAGGGCACGTGTTAAGGGCCTTGTTATAAATAAGTTCCGTGGTGATAAGACCATACTTGATCCCGGTATAGAGATGCTCGAGGAAAAAGGCAAGGTTCCTGTGGTTGGAGTAGTGCCGTATATGAACCTTAATCTTGATGACGAGGACAGCCTGACGGAACGATTTGAAAGACAAAATCACGGTTTGATTGATATAGCTGTTATCAGACTTCCTCATATATCTAATTTTACGGATTTTAATGTATTTGAACAGACGGACATAATTAATCTACGCTATGTGAATGATGTAAATTCACTTGGTAATCCTGATATGATAATTCTTCCCGGAAGTAAGAATACAATTGGGGATATGAGGTGGCTAAGAGAAAGCGGATTCGAAGCTAAGATTAAGAAGTTGGCAAGTGAAGATGCGTATGTAATACCGGTTTTTGGAATCTGTGGCGGTTATCAGATGCTTGGCTATGTGATTTACGACGAGGAAGGAAATGAAGAAGGCGGATGCATAGAAGGTATGGGACTTCTTCCGATAGAAACGCATATCTGTGAGGAAAAAACACGTAAGCAGATAAGCGGAAGGATTGGAAAGCTGACAGGTGCATTTGAAGCATTATCAGAAAAAGAGTTTGAAGGCTATGAGATACATATGGGAGTTTCGGATAGCGCAGATAATACAGACAGCCCCGTGGTTCAAAAGGAAAATGTTTACGGAACCTATGTACATGGAATATTTGATAAAGGAGATATAGCAGAAACTATCATAAAGGCGTTGGCTAAAAGAAATAATGTTAATATTACAAATATTGATATAAAGAGCTATAAGGATATAAAGGAAGCGGAATATGACAAGCTTGCAGATACTTTAAGAGAGTTTATGGATATGGATAAGTTATATGGGATTATGGAGAAAAATACTCATATCTGATATCTCCTTCAGCTTGAATCATATCTTCCGTTTTGCTGTTTCCATCTCTTTGGTAAATTTTATTGATTCAAATTTTTTAAGTACGGATGGGGATTTAGAAGGTATTGGTGTCGGATGGCAAGGTCCTAATCAAAGGATAGCTCTTGCTGAAGACTATATTATCGTAAGATGTAGAGATTGTGGCGTAGTAAGGAAAGTAGATATGACCGGAACTTTAATTTTCATATCGAGGCAATAATTGATTATTGAATTATCTCATCAGACAAGCACTTTCATGCTTGTCTGACCAACTTTGTTGTGATAAAATAATAATGTGAGTAAATGTTACACTTGCGCATATTTTTTATATAGGAGGTAGAAAAAATGGGAGTTAATCGTTTTGTGTTGAATGGGGTATCCTATCATGGTCATGGTGCTATCAATGAGATTCCGGGTATTATTAAGGCAAAAGGCTTTAAGAAAGCTTTTGTTGCATCAGATCCTGATTTAATTAAATTCGGGGTTACTTCAAAGGTTACTGATTTATTGGATAAGAATGGAATTGCTTATGAGATTTATTCTGATATTAAGCCAAATCCAACTATAGAGAACGTAAAAAGCGGTGTAGAGGCTTACAAGGCTTCAGGCGCTGACTTTATGATAACTATCGGTGGTGGTTCTTCAATGGATACCGGTAAGGGCATAGGAATTATTGTCAATAATCCTGAGTATGCGGATGTTCGTTCGTTGGAGGGAGTTGCTCCTACTAAGAACCGTACCGTATTTACAATCGCAGTTCCTACTACAGGTGGTACCGGTGCAGAATCAACAATTAACTATGTAATTACTGATGTAGAGAAGAAGCGCAAATTCGTATGTGTAGACCCTAATGATATTCCTGATATTGCTGTAGTTGACCCTGATATGATGGCAAGTATGCCTAAGGGACTTTCAGCATCGACAGGTATGGATGCACTTACTCATGCTATAGAAGGTTATACAACTGCTGCTGCATGGGAGCTTTCTGACTGCCTTAACCTTGAGGCAATTAAGCTTATTGCAAAGAATTTAAGAAAGGCAGTGGATAATGACCCTGACGGACGTGAGGGTATGGCTCTGGCACAGTATGTAACTGCTATGGCATATTCAAATGTCGGACTTGGTATAGCACATTCTATGGCACATACACTTGGTGCTGTATATGATACACCACACGGAGTAGCCTGTGCTATGATGCTTCCTATCGTAATGGAATTCAACGCAGAAGCAACAGGAGATAAGTTCAAATATATTGCAGAAGCATTTGGTGTGGATACAGAGGGTATGAGTCAGGATGAGTACAGACAGGCTGCAATTGACGAAGTAAGAAAGCTTTCCGTAGATGTTGGTATTCCAACTAAGTTAGATAAGCTTAAGGAAGAGGATTTGGATTTCCTCTGCGAGTCTGCGGCAGCAGATGCGTGTGCACCGGGTAATCCTAAGCCGGCAAGTTTAGAGCAGTTTAGAGAGATGTTTAAGAAGCTTATGTAAGATGTGAGGTGTACATATGAAGATAGAAGATTTTGCAGATATGACACAATTCGAAGCGATTATGAGCAACTGGGCAAAAGCCACAGGACTTGCTACAGTGGCCGTCGGAGCTGATGGAAAATATATTTCAGACTGCTATAACTTTACTGATTTTTGTATTAAGCTTACACGAGGCAGTGCAGAGGGATGCAGAAGATGTGAGAAATGCGATGCTGAGGGCAAGGGCGTATATCATTGCCATGCAGGTCTTGTGGATTTTGGAATCCCGCTTGAGTTAAATGACGGTACTGTGCTTGGTTCAGTAATCGGAGGACAGGTGCTTCCTATGAATCCTGACGAGGATGAGTTCAGGGCAACTGCAAGAGAGCTTGGCATAAACGAGGATGAATATATAGAAGCGTTAGGTAAGGTAAATATCAAAACCGAAGAAGAAATAAATGCATCTGCAAATCTTCTTGGACAGGTTATGAACAACTTTATTAACTCTGAGTACAACTCGAAGTACAACGGAACACTGATAGAGAGTCTCAAGGATGGGATTAAGCAGTGCGATGAGTATGTAAGCAACATAAAAAGCGATACCAAGAATCTGGATGCCATCCAGAAGAAACAGAATATACTTGCACTTAATGCCAGCATAGAGGCTGCAAGAGCCGGAGAGGCAGGACGAGGCTTTACCGTCGTAGCAAATGAGGTAGGCAAGCTTGCTAAGAGCTGTACAGAGCTTAACAAAGAGATATCAACCAGTGTAAACAGTATATCGCAGGTTATTCATCATCTGACAGAGCTTAAGATTGGAGAACATTAAAATACATCAAGCCGTTCGGGGAGATGATTTATGAGCGATGCACCTTTTAGGGTGCATCGTTTTTTATAATAACTTTCTGTTGGAATAATTCATATATAATGTTATAATGAACAAAATACGATTGAAGGAATGACATATTAAGTAATAATGCTTTAAGAAAATTATATAAGGAGGAAATCATATGAATTGTCCGTTTTGTGGAGCACCGCTTGAAAACGGAGCGGTAATCTGTAACAATTGTGGAAATGATATCCGCCAGGCAGGGATGCAGCAAAACCCTAATATGCAAGGAGGATATCAGAATAATCCGGGAGCATATAATCAATATAATACTCAGATGCAGAATGGTATGCAGGGACAGATGGGTATGCAACAGCAAACAGGTGTACAGGGACAGATGATGGGTATGCCACAACAAAATAATATGTCACAGCAGATGGGAATGCAACAACCCGGATTTAATCAGGGGTATGGACAGGGTTACCCTCAGGGACAGCCTCAGAATTATGGCGGAAATAACAGTCAACCACCAAAGAAAAAAACAGGGCTTGTTGCAGCAATAATTATAACAAGTATTCTTATAATTGCTGCGATTGTTGTAGTGACGATTTTCCTTTTGAAAAAGGATAAGGAAGATGATGAGAAAACAACAGAAAAAACAGAGATAACTACAGAGAGAACTACCGAAGCAACTACAACAGAGGCAAAAACCACAGAGACGACTACTGAATCCACCACTGAGATGACCACTACAGAGGCGACAACAACTGAAGCTACTACAGAGGCTAACCAGACACCGGATACTACTATGGACGGAACCTATGAGCTATACGAGATTTGGATAGGAGAAACATCTTTTTCCAAAGAACAATACGAAGCAATGGCAGGAGAATCAGCTTCGGATTTCACTATAGTTATTTCTGGAAACAGTATTTCATTGACTGTTGAAGGAGAAACAGATACAGATACTTTTACAATGAGCGGAAATGAAATGCTCGTAGGAGGAGTAAAGGAAGAAGGTGTAGAAGCAATCTATGATGCGGTTGCTCGTACAATAACTTTAAATATGTATGGTGAAGATGGTGTTACCATAGAAGAGGCAATTATATTTAAAAAGAATTAATTTATAGTATAATAAGTTAAAATGGCTGCCACATCATATTAGTGTGGCAGCCATTTTAGGGAGAATATATTCTATGAAAGCGATTACGACGAATAATCTGACAAAAAAATATGGGGATATAATAGGTATTGAGAATTTGAATTTGTCTGTGGATGAAGGGGATTTCTTCGGATTTATCGGACCTAACGGTGCAGGCAAATCGACTACCATAAGAACTTTGCTTGGTCTTATCGCACCTACCTCCGGTGAGGCTTCCGTATTTGATATGGATATAGTTAGTGACCATGATAAAATACTTGAGAGTATAGGATATCTTCCTTCTGAAATTAACTTCTACAACAAAATGACCGTTAAAGAGGTTATAAAGCTTTCCGCTGATATGAGGAAGAAGGATTGCTCAAAAAAGGCAGAAGAGCTATGCGAGAGGTTGAATCTTGATACAACAAAAAAGGTGGATGCACTTTCACTTGGTAACAGAAAGAAAGCCGGAATAATCTGCGCCATACAGCATCAGCCTAAGCTTTTGATATTGGATGAACCTACATCAGGTCTTGATCCGCTTATGCAAAAGGAATTTTTCAAGATACTTTCTGAAGAAAACAGTAACGGTTCAACAGTATTTTTGTCCTCACATATTCTTTCCGAGGTACAAAGCTATTGTCATACGGCAGCATTTATAAAAGGCGGAAAAATAATTGTGTCGGATAAGGTTGAAAAGCTTGAGGAAACCGGAGCTAAAAAAATCACATTTTCAGGAACTTTTGATACAAATGCTCTTAAAGGAGTTTCGGATTTACAACAAAATGATGGAACAGTAAGTTTTTTATATACAGGAGATATAAAAAAGCTTCTTAGGCATTTGTCGGAAAGTGAAATAAAGGATATAACTATCACAGAGCCGACCTTGGAAGAGATTTTTATGAATTATTATGAAGCAAAATAATAGATGAAAAGATTGTGGAGAGCGAAAAATGATTATTTTAAAGCATGAGTTAAAACAAAATAAGGGTGCATTTATTATTTGGACAGCAGCTATAGGTTTTTTTATTTTGGCTTGTATATTCTTATATCCTGAGATGAAAAATGAAATGGATGAGGCAACAAAGGTGTTTGCATCCATGGGTACATTTTCATCTGCCTTTGGAATGGATAAATTAAACTTCGGAACACTTATCGGCTTCTATGCCGTTGAGTGCGGAAATATACTTGGCATAGGCGGAGCCTTCTTTGCTGCCATATCGGGAATAACAGCTCTCATGAAGGAAGAAAAGGAAAGGACGGCAGAGTTTTTATTTACTCATCCTGTATCGAGAAAAAAGGTTATAACCGAGAAGCTTATATCGGTTTTCGTTATGATAATAATGATGAATATTATTATCTTTTGTCTTGCTGTTTTATCAATGGCTGCTATAGGAGAGAAGATTCTGTGGACAAAGATTTTTCTGTATCACCTTGCACAACTTATGATGCAGCTTGAAATAGCCGGAATATGCTTTGGGATTTCTGCATTTATCAGCAGTTCGGGGATAGGTATAGGAATCGGAATAACGGCTGCATTTTATTTTCTGAATCTGATTGCAAACATATCCGATAAGGCTGAATTTTTGAGGTATATCACACCGTATGGATATACCAATGGCTCGGACATAATTAACGATAATTCAATTAATGCTACGTATCTTTTAATTGGTATGGTATTTATGGTCGTGGGTATTGTTATTGCTTATGTGAAGTATACCAAAAAGGATTTGAAGGCGTGAGATGCCATTAAAGTATTCAAAGGATAAGTATGAAATATGGATTGCAAAATTTTTTTTGAGGATGTTTTAACCGAAAAATATAATATTACTTCACCTGACAGTACATATTATGCTTCTGTAAAAAAACGCTGGGATAATGCAGCCAAGCCGCTTGACAGTCTTGGTATATTTGAAGATATTATTGCAAGGATGGGAAGTATACTAAAAACGGATGATTTAAAGCTTGATAAGAAGGCTGTTATAGTTATGTGTGCGGATAACGGAGTGGTTGAAGAGGGGATAAGCCAAAGCGGTTCAGATGTCACTTTGGCGGTGGCCTCGGCTATGGGAGAAAATAAATCCTCGGTATGCAGGATGGCAGCAGTTAATAATACTAAAATAATACCTGTTGATATAGGCATAAAGTCGGATGAAATAATACCCGGTGTGCTTGACAGGAAGGTTGCCAAGGGTACACGGAATTTTGCCAAAGAGCCTGCCATGACAAAAGAGGAAATGTGCTGTGCCATACAGATAGGAATGGATATGGTATCGGACTTAAAGCATGAGGGATATTCCTTAATCGGAACAGGTGAAATGGGAATTGGTAATACTACCACAAGCAGTGCTGTTGCAATGGCACTTCTTAAGAGGGATGCTAAAGAGCTTGTAGGCCGTGGTGCGGGACTGAGTGATGAAGGATTAGATAAAAAGAAAAGTGTTATAAGTGATGCTTTGAAAAAATATGAGCTTAATGGTCCGGATGCTGATGTACTTACTATACTTCAGACGGTAGGCGGTCTTGATATAGCTGGCTTGGTCGGCGTAATAATCGGCGGAGCGGTTTATCATATTCCGATTGTTCTTGATGGTGTGATAAGCGCTGTTGCTGCGCTTGTTGCAGTAAGGATTTTTCCCGGTGTTAAAGATTATATATTTGCTTCACATATAGGCAGGGAACCTGCTATGAAGTATATTTTTGAAGAATTGGAACTTAAACCGGTGATATTTGGAGAGCTTGCACTTGGTGAGGGTACAGGTGCAGTTATGATGTTTTCACTGCTTGATATGGCACTTTCACTTTATAATGAACAGACAACCTTTGAGGATATTAAGATAGAGGCGTATAAGAGATTTATATGATGATTTTGGTTTATGGCGGAAGCGGAAGCGGAAAATCCGCATTTGCAGAGCAGAGGATAACTGAACTAAATGATAGCGGAGTGCCGCTTTATTATCTTGCCACAATGCAGGTGTATGGTGATGAGGATAGGGAGCGTGTGAGACGTCATAGGATGCTTCGTAATGATAAGGGTTTTATAACCATTGAACAGCCAAGAGATATAGGATTTGTAGTTGACAGATTGGGGAAAGGTGATGTATTGCTTGAGTGTATGTCTAATCTGGTGGCTAATGAGATGTTTCGAACTGAGGATGCTGTTGAAGGATTAGGTGAAGAACTTGATGATAATGATAAACACTATATGGACGATAAATTAATTTTTTATAAAAGTCTTGTTACAAAGATAAAAAATGATATTGCAGCTATAAATAAAAGCTGTGATAACTTAGTGGTTGTTTCAAATAACGTATTCGAAGATGGTATTAAGTATGATAAGTCCACTATGGAATATATAAAAGCTTTGGGAGATATAAACAGATACTTAGCTATAATTTCCGATGAGGTGTGGGAGGTTGTGGCAGGTATTCCTATTCGGGTAAAGTGATTGGTGATTAACTACGATATATTTGAATTATTAAGAAGGATGCAGTATGGAGTTTATAAAAGCGTTTTGTATAGCATTTTCAATATATTCCAAGGTACCTGTTCCGCAATTTAAGTGGGAGGAAAAGGATATGAGATATCACTTGATATTTTTTCCTTTTGTGGGAGCTCTGATAGGTGGAATTTTGTATCTTTGGAATTATATATGTTGCGTGTTTGATATAGGAATAATTACATATACGTGTATGGGTGTTGCGATACCGCTTATAATAACCGGTGGGTTTCATGTCGATGGCTTTATGGATACAATGGATGCACTTAAATCATATAAGAGCAGGGAAGAAAAGCTTGAGATAATGAAGGATGCACATATAGGTGCTTTTTCCGTAATCATGCTTGCTGCGTGGGGATTTGTATTTATGGGAGCGTATTCCTATATTGGTTCTTACGACTATTTTATGTATGAGATATATGGTGTGTTTGTATGTGTATTTGTATTGTCGCGAATACTCAGTGCGATTTTGGTTTTGTCATTAAAAGGTGCTAAGGAAGATGGCATGCTTCATACATTTTCGGACAGTGCCACGTCAAAAAAGGGCTTTGTGAAAATGATGCTTTTTGTCGAGCTGATAATATGTCTGGGATTTATGATTTATTCTAATATTTATCTTAGCGTAGTTGTTGTTGTGACAGCAACATTATATGTTTTGTATTACATATGGAAGACACGGAAAGAGTTTGGCGGAATTACAGGAGATACAGCGGGATATTTTGTAGTCTGCCTCGAGGTTATACTGACGGTGGTTATAGCAGTTTACGGATTCGTATTATCAATTGTTACGGTTGGGATAGGATGATTTTTGCGATAATAGTTATTGGAAAAAGGTGATAAAATGATTTTGGTTATAGGCGGATACGCTCAGGGAAAGCTCGAATATGTTAAAAGTAAATATGGTGTCAGTGATGAAGATGTATACGATTTTGAAAAGAGTGATACTCTTAGAGGTACAGATATTGACATAATAGGTGCTTATGATAAAAATGATTTTTATGATATAGATAGATTGATAGATAAATCAGACAGATACATAGTATTTAATAATATAAATTGTTTGATTAAAAAAGTTATAAAAGACGGAAATAACATTGATGATTTAATTGAAAAGCTTATAGCTGATTATCCGAATACGATCATCATAACCGATGAGGTTGGTAACGGTATAGTGCCTGTTGATAAGAATGAGAGATTGCTCAGAGAAAAAACTGGCAGGATACAGTGCCTTTTGGCAGAGAAGGCTAATGAGGTGATACGAGTAATTTGTGGAATTGGACAGAAGATAAAATGATGTTGTACTGATGAGGTAATTAATTTAGCATGAGCGATAAAACAGATTTCAAGATAGAATTGACTCTGATACGGCATGGAAGTACAAGGTCAAATGAAGAAAAAAGATACTTGGGACGGACAGATGAGGCTTTGTCTGATGAAGGTATCAGGGAGATAACTGATAAAAAAAGTATATATAATAAGAGTGATTTGCTGTTCATAAGTCCTATGCTAAGATGCAGACAGACTGCAGAGATTTTATTTCCGACTCAGGAGGCTTACGTTATAGAAGAATGGAAGGAGATAGATTTCGGACAGTTCGAAGGAAAAAGTTATAAGGAATTATCCGGTAATCCATTGTATCAGGAGTGGGTGGATTCGGGATGTAAAAGTCAAATACCGGACGGAGAACCCCTTGACGCATTTATTAATCGCTCTATGTTGGGGTTGAAAAAATGTTTAGAAATATGTGAAAAGTATTTGCTTAATCTGAGAAAAATGACCAAACAAGTACCCCAAAATCACTCTTTGCAAATGACCGATAATTCCACAAAAGAACGCATCACTGCAACTGCCATAGTTCATGGCGGTACGATTATGTCCATACTAAGTAGTCTGACGAATTCAGATTATTTTGATTTTCAGGTAAAAAACGGAGAAGGGTATATACTGGATTTTGATGATGACAAGCTAATAGGATTTAATCCTATTGCATATAGTAAGATTGGACTTTAGGTAAAATTCGTACAGTATACAGGAGATAAATAACAGATAAATGAAATATCACATTATAGCATTTTTTGCAGGTTTCATATTGGATTTAATTTTCGGAGACCCACATTTTATGCCGCATCCGATTAGGCTTATAGGAACTTTAATTGGTGCATTGGAAAAAAGGTGGAACACGGAGGATAAAACAAAGGCATTAAGACGCGGAAGACTGCTTGTCGTCACAGTGCTTGCAATAACAGGGGCAGTTACGGCGGTTATTCTTATTACCTGTTATAAACTGAATAGTTATCTCGGACTTGCTATAGAGTCGATAATGACATATCAGATACTTAGTATAAAGGATTTGCGAGTGGAAAGTATGAGAGTTTATAAGGCACTTAAAGCTGATGACCTGTCGGGAGCAAGGCAGGCTGTATCAATGATAGTCGGAAGGGATGTGGATTCTCTTGATGAAGGGGGAGTTGCCAAGGCTGCTATAGAAACAGTTGCCGAGAATACCTCTGACGGCTGTATAGCTCCTATGATATATACCGCATTGGGCGGACCGATATTAGGATTTTTATATAAGGCAGTAAACACTATGGACTCTATGGTGGGTTACAAAAACGACAGATACATAAATTTCGGAAGATGTGCAGCGAGGCTTGATGATGTAGTCAACTATATTCCGTCACGAATCAGTGCATATCTTATGATATTTGCAAGTTTTATATCGGGCAGAGATTATAATGGAAAAAATGCTTGGAAGATATACAGGAGAGACTGTCGCATGCATGCAAGTCCGAATTCCGCACAGACGGAGAGTGTGTGTGCCGGAGCACTTGGTATAAGGCTTGCCGGCGATGCAAGTTATTTTGGTAAACTTGTAGAAAAGCCATATATCGGAGATGCCACAAGAGAGGTATCATATGAAGATATAAGGAGAGCAAATCATTTGCTTTATATGACGGCATTTATTTGTGAGGTTGCTCTTATTTTGCTTATGGTGGGGATTATATGTATAATAAAGGTGTAATCAATTAATTAAATGAATTAGAAGAATTGTGGATACAGGTGAAAGTGTATTGGTTGATTGGCACAATGTAAATGATAAAATGGAGGACAAATATATGACAAAAGTATATTTTGTAAGACATGCACAGCCGGACCATCATAATACGGACGACAGAAACCGACCATTAACCCAAGAAGGAATGACGGATACAGATTTAGTTTTGAATGTGCTTAAGGATAAAAAAATTGATATGTTCTATTGTAGTCCGTATAAGCGAAGCATAGATACGATTAAAAGTACGGCGGATTATTATGGAATGAAGATAATAACTGATGAAAGACTTCGTGAGCGTAAAGCCGGAAAAGATGGTAATGTTAAAGGAATGTTCCAAAAAAGATGGGCGGATATGAATTATCATGAGGAGGACGGAGAATCCATTGGAATGGTACAAGAAAGGAACATTGAAGCACTTACTGAAATATTGCAGACAAATAAAGATAAAAATATTGTGATTGGAACACATGGCACGGCTTTAAGCTCAATAATGAATTATTACAATCGTTCATTTGGATGTGATGACTTTATGAGGATTATTGACTGGATGCCGTATATCGTTGAAATGGATTTTGAAAAAGATAGACTGGTTAATACATATGAGATAGCGCATATTCATAAGTCGTATAATTAATATGTATATTTTAAAAGCAGGTACTTATATTTTATATAATAATTGTCAAGAATATAATGTGTTAGTATTGACTTTAAAAATAAAAAAATATATACTTAGTACAGTAGGTGATGCACAGCCTTATAAATGAGCAAGTTATAAGTGGGTGATGCACAGCCCAAAATGAGCAAGTTATAAGCAGGTGATGCACAGCCTTATAAATGAGCAGAAAACAGGAGCAGATTTTTCTGCTCCTGTTAATGACTTTAAGGAGAAAAGTTTTATGTTTAGGCTAAAAATTTATGAAGTAAAAACTGAATATATTGATTTTCTCAGCCAATATCAAGAACATTTATTTTTGGACAAAAATAATGCTAATAAAAGAAAATACATTGGAATTATTCTTGATATTAATGGACATAAATACTTTGCACCATTATCATCTTTTAAAGAAAAACATAAGAAGATAAAAGAAAGCGTGGACTTTATTAAAATTAAAGATTACGCTGTGATAAATATAAATAATATGATTCCGGTTCCGAGTGGTCAATATTATTTGATTGATATTAATTCTGAAAAAGACTCCCATTATAAATATTTGTTACAGGCAGAAAGCCGTGAGATTAATAGACAAAAAAATAGGATATTAAAAAATGCACAGATAGTATATTCGCATAAAAAGAAATATGGAATATCTACATTATTAGCTAAGAGAACAAATAACTTTGATATTCTTGAAACGGCTTGCGATATGTTTGATAGATAAAAATAAATCTATTAAATGCATTTGTATACGAGATTATTCTTGTTAAGGATGATATATCAGGTGAGCGGGTTAATTACATAAAGGCATATACAAATGCCATATATAACGAGATATTTTATTATTCCTATATCAGCTTTAATCCTCAGCGTGCAAAGCTTTTTTACGATGCAATAAAGATAGATTTAATCAATGATATGGATACGAATGGAAGACGGGTTTTGGCATATTATCATTATTTTGTGCTTAATGATTTTAATATGACGATCAAATTTATCAATGAGGCATATAATGTATTGGAAAAATTCTCTATCGCACAGGGAGAACGAGATTACGAGAAAATGCTTCTTGAAAATATTTCAAATATTATAAGAGGAAATACGGGGCTGTCGCACTAAGCAAATAGTGCACAGCTCCTTTATTATCTGTTATCATCCGCTCGTCTTCTTCTGTCGCCAAACTGCCGGTAGTATTGTCCTTTATTTGCATACATTGCCTCATCAGCACGTTTAAAGACTGTTTGATAATCGCTGTCTGTATCCGGACGAAATACGGATGCACCTTTCGAGAAAGAAAGCGTCATCTCATATTTTTTTTCGTTTGCATTGAAAGAAGCAAGCTCGTTATCAAGCTCTTTAAACAGCTCAATTATATATTTGTCGGTATATCTTCCTTCCATAACCGTTATAAATTCATCACCGCCGATTCTGAATACATTTGCATTGCCAAATGTCCTTTTAATAATAAGGGCTGTATCGGAAATAATCATATCACCATATTCGTGTCCGAGATTGTCGTTTACGGATTTAAGACCGTTTACATCAAAGACTGCTATTGCAAAGGAAGCGGCTCCTTTGCTTATCTTATGATTTAATCTTTTTACCATATCAAGATATGCTGTCTTATTTCCGACTCCGGTCATGGAGTCAGTATAAGCCTGTTCCTGAACATAAGAAATATAATGCGTCATTTCCTTGTGCATAAGATTTATCTTATCACCCAAATCACCTATGGCATCTTTAGTCAAATGTTTTTTCTTTTTTGATGACTGATTATATAATTCAAGTTCATCAGTGGTTAGATTATCAGTAGTTGAATTGTATCTGGAGTTTGAAGCAACCTCTTTGCTAAGGTGTTCTACATCTTCTGCAAGAGAAGAAAGCTCATCATAGACAACATTTAATCGCTTTCTTACCTGAGTTGTAATCAGGATAACTATAACTGCTCCAATGAAAAGTGAAAGCACGCTGACAATTACAATAGAAATAGTGTATCGTCTAATCTGTCTTTCATACCACTTTGCATTGAAATCAACCCCTACGATGCCTGCTACATTTCCATTGGAATCAAATACAGGACTGTATGCACTGTAAAAGGTTCCCCAACGGTCATCAAAGGCTTCTGTATCAACTCCTGCCGTACCGAGATTTGCCTTATAAAGTGCCTCTGTATATGTTACTTCTTCGCCATATAGTCCCGGGTCATCAGGATCCGGATCTATAATAAAACCAAAATGTCTTCCGCCCATATCCTTGACGGTATAAATGTACGCAAGATCTATGTTATCTTGAAATAATCTAAGATCCTCTACTATTTCATTATAAGCCTCGTTACCTATGGAATTCTCATCAATGGATGCAAGCAAATCTCCATCCAGAGAAGCTGCTGCCGTGTTGGAAACATCCAGCATACGTTCGTTCATAAGAACAGTCATTGCAGCTTTTGATTGTTTGATTAATACATAACCAAGAATAAAATTCATGGCAAGCAGAAAAATGCTTATAATAATCGTATATTTTGCTGACTGACGTAGTTTTTTTGCCTTCATATAATCACCTGCTATACGCTCTTTAAAAATGAGTACCTACTATCTTATGCTGAAAAAAATATAATATTACTATAAATTATAAAAATGTATGTATAAAATGTCAAATTAATTCTAAAACATGTTGAATTATGTTATAATACGAAAGATAATATATCAGGTTATCAGGCGCGGATAACATAATGCATTGAGGGGGCAGAAATTGGATATTAGTATTATATGGGTATGGGAGAAAGGTAAATATGACTAAAGAACAGGAGATTAAGTGGTCCAAAACAAGCAGCAATATATATGAGAGATTTGCGGCTGAATTAGAAAACGGAATAGAAACCGGAACAAAGGTTACATCAGGAGATCAGGATGTAAATTATGGGGTTGAATTATGGAGAAACAGACTCAATAAAAAAGGATTGACTATGTCTTATGATATAGTACCAAGAGGTCAATTTTCAAGTTCGGATCACCATCGTGAGTGGAAGGATAAGCATTACAGTAACAAATTGTATTATAGGACCTGTCATTTGGATAAGACGGTTTATGCTGATGACAAAAAAATATATTCGGAAAAAGACAGCATGATTATGTATCAGACAGTGACAGATGTTTTATCCGGTGTACATGTAGATGATGATTATTACTGTTGTCCTAATTGCGGGGCAAACGTAAAAATCAGCCAGCTTGTTGAGGGCTGCCCTTATTGCCG